>JAHFEI010000053.1 GCA_023248615.1 Nitrospinales bacterium
TATCCAGTGGAGGGGTTATGGCCAACAAAGAGAACGATAACAAACGAAAGACAATCCTTATTGCGGATGCAAGCCACACATTACGGCTACTATTAAGGGGATACCTTAAGGGCGTCTACGACGTGATAGAGGCAGAATCCGGAAAAGAGGTTCTTGCCATGATGGCACAGCATCACGCATGCGACTCCCATTGCATAAAGGACGCAAAATCCGGCGGCAACCAATCACTCATCCCCAACATGAATGACTCATGCGATGCAAAAGGGATAATGGGGCTGGTACTGGGGCTGGAACTGCCCGATTACAACGCCATAGAAGTTACCGAAAGGCTCAGGAAGAGCTTCCATAGCAGATGCCTGCCGATAATTATAAGCACTTCCACCAATAACCGCGAGACGGTGCTGGAAGCCCTATCTAAGGGAGTGAACGATATAATAATAAAGCCGTTTCCACGCGAACTGCTGGTATCCAAGCTCCACAAGCTGGAGCGCGACATCCCATTACACGACATGAAGCTCTCGGAGCTTATTGCGCAAATACCGTTCTTTAACGGCGTGCCGGTTTCACAAGTAGCCTATCTGCTTGACACATGCTCCGAGACTATTAGCATGGAAAAAGGGGAAGCCATCTGCCAGCAGGACGATGCCAACTACGACCTCTTCGTGCTGGTGGAGGGGAAATGCGGAGTGTTCTTCAACAAAAAAAGGGTCGCGGAAATAATCCCTGTGGATACGATAGGCGAAATGGGGTTCATCGCCAATTCAAAACGGTCTGCATCGGTAATCGCCGACGCGCAGTCGAAAGTCATCGTCATCAACAAACAAAAGTTCGATGATTTCCTGAACGAAGAGCGGGCCATATCCGAAATGATACTGAAGAATATCATCCTGTCTCTAAACGATAGGATAAAGAAATCAAACGCCCTGATAAACAAGCTGAAGGTGATAGCCGAAGAGTATCTTGCAAACTAAGTGGCTCCCCATCGCGGTAAAAACTGCTAGCGGATAACGGCGGCTATTTCCTTGCGCGTCAGCCCGCCTTGCACGAGAGCGTGCCCTATCTTGTCGAATACCACAAAGCGCCATTTGCCGCCGATTATCTTCTTGTCGTGCTCCATGCCCGCCATAACTTTTGCCGGGGAAAGACCGCGCGGCAACTTGGTGGGCAGGCCATAGGAGGAAACCAGGTTCTCCACCCTTACCGCCGATTGGGCCGAAGCAAGGCCAAGCAGGTATGATAAGTGCGCAGCCATCACCATCCCTATCGCCACAGCCTCGCCGTGCTTTATTGTCCGGAAATTCATGGCGGTCTCTATGCCGTGCCCAAAGGTGTGTCCGTAGTTTAAAATGGCGCGTATGCCAGACTCCCTTTCGTCCTCCACAACCACAGCGGCCTTTAACCGGCACGACTCGGCGACGATTTTCTCCAGCGCACCCTGTTTCCTATCCAGTATTTCCCTGCCGGATTTTTCCAGATAACTGAAAAACGTGGCGCTTTTTATCACGCCATATTTCAATACCTCCGCCAAGCCACACCGGTATTCCCGTTGCGGCAACGAAGAAAGCGTGGAAAGGTCGCACACCACCAGCTTGGGCTGGTAAAACGCACCCACTATGTTCTTGCCGCCTGGGTGATCAACACCGGTCTTGCCTCCGACAGAGCTATCCACCTGTGCCAGTAGCGTTGTGGGAAACTGCACAAAATTTATGCCACGCATATAGGTAGCGGCGGCAAACCCCGCCATATCCCCGGTAACCCCTCCCCCTAGCGCCAGAACAGCGTCTGAGCGGTCTAAACCCGCTCTTATCAGTCCATCGTAAATCCTGTCCATGCCACGAAGAGTCTTGTACCGCTCGCCATCCGGCAAAGCCACAATAGAAACCTTGAACCCGGCATTCTGGAGGGAAGTCACACAGACATCGGCGTATAGCCGCCTAACGGTGGTGTTTGTGACAATACAAACTTTTGAGGCTGGGGAATAACGGCGCATGAGGACACCCACATTTTGCAGAGGGCCGTCCGCTATGAGGATGGGATAACTCCTATCCCCCAAATCGACCTTCAACCGCTTCAAGGTTAAAAGGCCCTACGGCTTAATCTGGTACGGAATGGTAAGCGATTTATCCTGTACTGTTGCAGTAATCCATCCGGTAGAACCTGCGCCACCGGTGGTGGTAAGGCTCGCTTGGGCAACCCCGTTTGCATCTGTCGTGGCAGTTCCGGAGGAAGCATCGCCGCTATAGGCAACCGATACGGAGGCTACCGCAACGCCCGTAGCGTTCGTTACACGGACAGTAATAGTACACGAGCCTCCCGTTTTCACGACATTGGGCGAAATCGCCATGGTGAAGGTGTATCCGGAGACGGTGGCATCGGAAGGCCCCGCCTTGGATTGGGTTTCGCTTGCCTTGCCGCAGGCTGAAAGGCCGGCAACGGCAGATATGAGAAGAACCAGCATCGCAAATCTCAAAAATGCAGTTTTCATCACCATGCCTCCTACAGAACCTTCGGCGTTATAAATATCAGAAGCTCTTCGCCGCTGTTCGAATCCATGTGGCTCTTAAACAGCCAACCGATAACCGGTATTTTGGAAAAGAAAGGTACGCCAGCCTCGGTCTCCGTCTTTATTTCCTTGAACATACCGCCTATTACGGTCGTATCGCCGTCCTTTATGAGAACGACGGTCTTTGCATGCTTCGTAAGGATTGGTGGCGGCGAGTTCGGCAACTGGTTTGCGAAGTCGGCTTCATCTTTGTTCGCTTCTATTTCCAAGCGTATAAAATTATCATCCGTCACATGTGGCGTGACTTTTAACGTCAAATTCGCCTTTTTAAACTGTGTCTGCGTGCCTGCGGACGATGTAGTCTGGAAGGGTATTTCACGCCCGCTCTCTATCAGGGCCTCTATGTTGTTCATGGTGGATATCTTGGGCATCGACAATATGCGTCCCTTGCCGTTATTTTGGAGGGCCATCAATTGCATATCCAGCAACGCAGTGCTGTCAACGCTTCCAAGCCGGACACCCAAGGCGCCCATGGCCTGGCCGGATGTGCCGAGGTTTACAACGCCACCTGCGGCGGAAGACTGCGCACCGCTGGATATACCGCTAAGGCCTACAGTTGCGGGGAACCCGCTCCCGGTGGCTCCGGTGTAGGTGCCGCCCCACTTTATGCCGAGTTCTTTGACATGGGTGTGCGACACTTCAACTATCCTGGCCTCGATAAGCACCTGTACGGTACGCTTATCCAACACTTCGATAAGCTTTTCCATTTCGGCAAGCCTGTCTTTTGTATCCTGTATTATCAGGGTATTCGTACGGTCATTGACATCTATTGTGCCCCTGGCGCTCTTGATGGCGGTGAGGTTGGCTTTAAGCATCTGCGACGACTCGTAGTTGACCGGAAAAACCTTCAGGTAAAGTGGCTCCACTTTTTCCACGGTCTGGACATCGGTAACATGCACTTCCCTTTCTTTGGAAAGCTCGTCGGCGGTTGCAACGCGTATTATGTTGCCTGTCCGCACCATTCCCAAGTTATTATTCTTCAGTATTATCTCAAGTGCAAGGTCCCAAGGCACATCCACCAATTTCATAGTGACCTTGCCGGAGACCTTCTCGGAAGTAATTACGTTCTGGCCGCTCACATCGGCTATTATACGCAGGATATTCCGGACATCAGCCGCCTGAAAATCAAGCGATACCTTCTGCCCCGAGTAGTCGGAGGCAACCTTCTCCCTCTTAGTGCTCAAATCGACATTCTTTTCCTTCTTCTCGTCCTTCATCTCGGAAGCCTGGGCAAGTACGGCATCCGGCCCGATATCGAATATTATTTTGCCGTCCTTCTCAAAAACATTGGAGGACGTGAACTCGTTCAGGTTGGCAATAACCTTAACGGCGGAGGGCTTCGTCGTGAACTGAAAAACCGCCACATTCTTTATCAGGGAGCCTTTGGCCTCCACGGAAAGGAGCTTCTCGTTCGCTTTCTTTATCTTGGAATTTGAGATGTCCACCGTAACGCGGTTCATCTCACGTTTCCTTACCATCTCAAAACGCGGCTTCTCGCCCTTGTATGAGATGATCACGCGTGCCAGCCCGCCAGCTTCGCGCAGGTCTATGCCGGATATCTCCGTTTCCCCCTCCGCGACTTCACGTTCCTGGGCTACTGGAGACGCGGCGGCAACTGAGGCTGTTAAAGGCCTTACGGACACGACTATCTTGTTATCCTTATCGCGCGCTACATTGTATGTCACCGCTTCCTTTACAAAAACCTCTATGCGCGAATTGCCATTCGCCGGAAAATAGTGCGAGGCCACTTGCCACGCAACGCCCTTGGTCAAGTCTATGGGAGCGGTAAATGCGGATATGTCCAATTCCGGCATATCGATGACCAACCGCTTGGGATTCTCAAGCTTGAAAATGGTGTATTGGAGCTTTCCACTCCCCTCTATCAAAAGATCAAGCCCACCATCCTTCTCGACGGGAGCAAGGCTGGTCACGTATACGCCGCCGCCTTTGCCAAACGCCCCGGACGGTTCGCCAGGGTGCCGCGAGGCGGCAGCGCAGGCAAAAATCGCCAACGAAAAGGCGACAAGAGATATAGATGCTAACCTGATCTTTTTCATACGCCCTCTACTCTGCTTCTTTAAGTTTTAATTCCACTTCTCGATCAACAAATCCACCGCGTATCGCCGAATGTTTCTCTGTAATTATCACCCTGTCCGCCATGATTTTTAAAACACGACCGCAATGCCTGCCGATATACATGCCGGGCTTCAGCGTATAGCCGTTCCCGTTCTGCGCCTCTACAAGCGCATAATAGCCGTTGATGTACAAGATACCAACCATCTTGAACGATAAAAGGTCAAACCCTTCCATGAAATCGCGCTTCCTTTCCGGTTCGCACTTGTTTGCCGCATCGCCAGCTCCGCCCTCTTCACCCGCGCCTTCAACGATGAGGGATTCAAACGGGTCTCTCTTCCCGGCGGCGGAATACGCCACATTCCGGGCGGCGGCCTCTGCCGCCTCTTCGGCCATGCGCTTGGCCTTGGCCTGTTCCTCCAACTCCTTGCGCGCCTGGCTCAGCTTGGGAATCTGCACCCTATCGGCATCGGAAAACTTTATCAGCCTCCATTTGCCATCGTCCTCTTTAACCCATGTTTCATTAACAATCTTGGTTGACACAGGTTTTTTATCTATTATTTCCTTGCGGATGTAGCTTATATCCGCCTGGCCTTCGCGTAGCCGAACATCGCTGATATCTACCCTCATCCCGGCGCGTTTTATGGACAACTCTTCGACCGCCGCATTATAGTCCAGCCCGGCATCATTAAACTTTTTGGAAACAAGTATCTCAACATCCGATTTCTTGCCGGTGGCCTCGGCAGTGGTTAGCACCCTGAATGCTGCCTTCAATTCCTCGGAATCCTTGTTGCCGCCGCCAAACACAAGAAAAAACGCAACGCCCGCGACGGCCAACCCGCCAAGCACTACGGCAAATATCTTCTTATTCTTTCCCATAGCCGTTATTTCTTCGCCTGGGCTTTCGACTCGACATCCACCTTGGATTCGAGGAAGCGGAACGTTATCGCCTTGCAACTTGCGCTGACGGGAGTACCCTTCAGGCGCGGCGCCAGCCGAACACGCTTGCCGGTTTTTGTAATGGAAAGGTTGGATATGGTGATTATGCGGGGAAGCCGGCTTACCCTGTCGAAGAACTCAACAACGCTATGGTAAGTACCGACAACGACAAGGTCCACCGGCACATCTGCGTAGAAGTCCTTCTCAGCCTCAGGTTGCGGTTTGAATGTAATGAATTCAAGCCCGGCCTGGGTACCCATCGTGGATATTTGGTCCAGAAGGTCCGGTATCTCCTTCTTCTCCGGGAGCCGTTGGCGTATAAGCTTCAACTGGGCGTCCAACTCCTCTATTTTCTTTTTGAACTCCGGTAGCCTGCGTTTCAGGGCCTCCTTCATTTGCACGTCCTTTTGCACCGCCAAAAGGTCATCCCTTACCTTGGAAGACTCATCTACAGTCCCTTTGATAAGAAGGAAATACAAAAGCCCCGTGAGAAGTATGGGCACCGCGCACACTATCACCCACCGAATATTCTCGGCCAGCGGCAAAAGCCGCTCATACGGGATTTTGGAAAATATCTTTTCTTTTAAAGCATCAATGTCCATACATCACTTCTTTGGCGCACTGGCCTGCTTGTTTTTGTCAGCCTCAACGGCCGGCTTTTTGTCGGCCTCTTCAATCTTCTGTACCGATTCCCAGTTGGATATCAGGGTAAACCGCTTCACGTTTTCCTTCTGCACAACTTCATTTTGTATCCCGGCCAATTCCACGTCGGCAAACTGGGGCGACTCGTCCATTTTCCTCATCAAGTCGGCTATGGCTGGGTTTGAGAAGCTGTAGCCGGATACCGTAATCCTCAGGTTCGACTCCGAAACTTCGGTTATCCAGATGTCCGGCGGCAATACCATGTTCAGGTCATCCAAAAATGGGCGCGGCCCTATTTTCCTGGCCTCCAGTTTCTTTATAGTCTCCAGTATCTGCTCGCGCCGCAATTTTTTTTTCTCAAAGTTCTCAATGTCCTTTGTTACGGATTCCAGCGACGCCAATTTCGATTTCTCCTCGCCCAACGTATTCTCAAGGTCAGACTTCATTGAAGATGCCTTGCCAATTCCCCACACGACGGCAACAACAGACAGCAACAGCAGGACAAAAAGCGAGAGTACCTGCTTTTGGATAAGTAGCCTATCCTTTGGCACCCGCAAGGCCAACAGGTTGATATGGATCATTTGTCGTCCGCCGTCCTTAATGCCAGCCCCATCGGGATGGCGGCTGATGATGCCATGGCTTCGAGATACTCCGAATCAAAATTTTTCGGGTTAAAAGCTATTTTGCCGAAAGAATCAAGTATTTCCGTTTCCATGCCCAGATAGCTGTGTACTAGGGCATCCATTCCCTCCATCTGGCAACTGCCGCCGCTCAGGTATATTTTCGATACCTTGAAATCAGAGTTCTTTTCGAACATCTCAAACGTCTTGTGCAACTCGTCGCAGATACGTTCGCACCCGGATTTAACCCGCTGTATTACGTCTTCCTTGGAATGCTCCTTCGGTATCAAGCCCAGTTTTATCTTCTCGGCATCCGCAAAACCGATTGAAAGGCTTTTTTGGATTTCCTCGGAAATTGTAGCTCCCCCTATCGGGATATCACGCGTAAAGGCGGTAACACCGCCTTCAAGGATGTTGACGTTTGTCATAGACGCGCCGACATTCACGAGGGCAACAGCTGTGTCCGCTTCCGTATCGTAATTGCACTCAAATATGTTCTGTAATGCGAAAACGGAAAGGTCTACAACTTTCACCTTCATGCCAACCTCCTTGAACACGTCAAGGTAGGACTGCACCACCTCTTTCCTCACCGCGACGATGAGGACATCCATCTGCTTTTCTTCGCCCGACGGAGCCGCGCCCTTTTCTTGTGGAATTTCCCCTTCGGCGCGGACTATCTGAAAATCCAGGTTCACCTCTTCGATATCAAACGGAATGTATTGCTCCGCCTCTTCCCGGATCATCTCGGCAAGCTCTTCCTCGGACATCAGCGGCACTGAAATCTTCTTAATGATTACGGATTGGCCGGAAATGCCGATAACCGCATTCTTGTTTTTTATTTTTTCGGATTTCAAAAGGTTCCGCAAGGCCTCGGTAAGCGCCTGCGCGTTCTCTATCTCTCCGTCCATGACAGTATCAGGAGGAAGCAATATCATCCCGAAATTGACAAGCTCATACCCCTTGCGCCCTTTTTTCACCTGGGCCAGTTTGATGGAGTGGCTCCCTATATCAACGGCAACAAGCGGCTTATGAGACGAGAAAAACATCTATTGTCGCCTCACTCTTCTTCGTCGTTGTCGTTAAAAACAGTTTTACGATCCTCTAGCTTCAGCCCCAACGCCAATAGTATTTTCCGCTTCGTATCCAAACGGCAAAAATGCCCCTTCTCTATCCGGTCAATCGTTTGGACTGAAAGGCCGGTTTTTCTGGCAAGCTCGGCTTTGCTCGTCATCTTGGATTCGCGAATCCGCTTTACCTGGTTTCCGGAATTCACTTGCTTCAAACTTCGTACTCCTCCTTCATTCGACACAGCTAGCATCTCCGCCCTCAACAGAGATGCAAGGCGATTATACGCATCATAGATACCTATGTCAACAAAATAGAATAAATTGCGCCTAATTAGTGGATATTTAGTCTAATTAATGTATTTTTATATAAAAAGCGTTTATTCACAACTTAATTTGCCCGCTTTCCGTCCTAAACCTAAACATGCGCAACACAAAAACTAAAAAATATGGACAGCTTTGGTTATGAGGAGTAAAATCTCCTCAGGAAGTGTAGTTTTGCAACGGGGTTCGATTAGCATCTATGGTGGGCTTGCCATGGGTGGTTTTTTGCGTAGCAAAACGGGAGTATGACGAAATTTAGCCAGTTAAAAAAGTAAATGATTGGGCAGTAAGTTCACATATTTAGGAGGGTAGACCATGCGAACAAAAACATCTTTTAGTTGGCTCGGCTTAGCCGTAGCCTTAGGCCTGTCGCTGTCCATAGCCGCATGTAGCGGAAGCGGGGGCGGCGCGGCTACTACTACCACTACTACTACCACCACCAGCACTATTGCCACTAGCGGCGTTGGCACAGCCACCACGGGACTGGCAGTTGCCGAAAAAATAAGCGTCGTAAGCGCATCCAGCACTACAGGAAAACCGGAGGAGGGCAAACCTTCCGCTTCGGGTCTCACAATTATGGATGCGCGGTATCTCCCCGCTGGCTGGGCCACCACGGTTAACTACTACAAAGACCCGCAGTTTGTGTATGTACATGAACGGTCGGGCGAGGCGCTAAACACCCCGAACGAAATACTTTGCATGATGGCGCAAGCAAAGTACGACGCCATGGTGAACAAGGGGGATGCGAACGGCTATTACACGGCGCAGATAGATAAAAACCTCTGCTCCCAAAACCAGGATAGCTCCTCTAACGCCAATTCCTCATCCAACCAGTCTTCCGGCTCCTCCGCACCCGATTACCGCATGTGGACTTTACGCTCCGTAAGGGCAGACGATAAAGCCACCTCCCCCCAATATGTGAAAGCGTGGGTGCATGAAACTATGGGCGGCCAAAACGGAGGCACAGAGGCGCTGATACTGGCCGATGTGACTATTACCGAGGCCGCATCATCCACCGGTGCCACCCCAAACCCATACGGCCTGTTTACCATGAATTTCGCGGGCTATCCGTATGACAAAACAACCGCCAAGGTCACTTCCACCACCCCGCTTATGAAGGGGATACTTAGGGCGGTAAAGAATGCCACTACCGGCAAAGTGACCCTGCAGTTCTGGTCGTCGCAACAGGAAGGCACTGCAACATTCTCCGATGCCGCCACGACGGAAAGAGGCTCCGATGGCACAACAGGCGGCGGCGAAGTGCAGTTTACCGACCGCGGCTGGGACCAAACCACGCAAAAGCAAACCTCCACTACCAAGCGCGGCAGGTTTTCGTTCGACGCAACCTCGTTCAAAAAACAGGATGTGGATACCACAACCCTCGCCCTTACCGGTAGTGCCGTCTGCCTGGATAAGGCGGCATTCAAATACTCCGTATGGAGCTACGGCATGTACGATGCCAATGGCGCACGGGTGAACCTGCAATCCGGCTTCCCGATAAAGAACAGCAAAGGGGAATTTGGATACGTAGGAACCTACGGCATATTCTTCCCCGGCAACACAACGCTGGCTAATGGCGACACGGTGTCGAAGATGGATTGGTCTGCCAGCAAGGCGGTGGCCACCACCTACACCGTACAGAAATCCGGTGGCAAGCTGATGAAGCACACCCGTGGCACCACCACACTGGACAAGCTGGACGGCATGCCGCTGAACTACGGCTATTTTGACAGCACTACAAGCAAGTTCGTCAACATCAACCTGCATTGGGACAACGCCTCCAAGACGTTCAAAAAAGATTCCCAGTGGGATCAGACAACCCAGTCTGAAACCGCGCTTACCGGCGTACTGGACCTTACCGCAATTCCATGGCAGGCAACGTTGAATATGTGGTCGCAAT
>JAHFEI010000326.1 GCA_023248615.1 Nitrospinales bacterium
CGCAACAGGCTACTGGAAATGCTGGCGAAAAAATCGTTCATGTACTCCGAAGAGCCGGTTTTCAAGCTCGCTTCCGGCAAGATGTCGTCCTTTTACGTCAACTGCAAAAAAACGATGTACGACCCGGAAGGGATAAACCTTGTCGGCGCCGCCGTTTTTGCCGTAGTGCAAAAGTACGGCCCGGACGGCGTGGGCGGCCTTACGCTGGGCGCCGACCCGATAGCGATAGCCGTGGCGGCGGAGAGCTTTCGGCAGGGGAAACCGTGCAAGGCGTTCGTCATCCGCAAGCAGGTGAAAGAACACGGCACCAAAACGCCGGTGGAAGGCGACATGAAGGCGGGCGACCGCGTGGTGATACTGGAAGACGTGATAACCACCGGGGATTCGGCGCTTACGGCCATCAAAAGCGCGCGCGAATTCGGGCTGGAGATAGTCGCCGTAGTGGCGCTGGTAGACAGGCAGGAAGGTGGCCGCGAACGGCTGGAGGCGGAGCGGTTTCCGGTGGAATCGATATTCACGAAAGACGAAGTGCTTCAAAAATACAAGACACTTCCCCGCTAACGCCCAGGTTTTGGCTATCCTGCCACCGCTTTTTGGTATGCCTCCAGCAACTGCGGGTTTTCTATGGAGCCGTGGTGGTGCACCTGTTGCCACCTGCCGTCTTGCCGCCGAAAAATCCTGCTGGTGCGTATAACCATCTCGATTTTTGTATCTCCCCTGGTAAAACTTCCGCGCTCACGCCCCACCGCATAAAAAATGTCGCCGTGTTCGTGGATGGTGTAATCGTAAAACTCCACATACACCCGCGCCGTGCCGCCAAAAATGCGGGAGTAGACCGCCATGATTTCTTTCCGCCCGCGCTTTATTCCGCCCAGCGGGTTGTCCATAGCTATGTCGTCGCCATCCTCCCAGTTGGTCGCCACCGCATCCATATCCCTTCCGTTGAATGCACGGTAGAACTCCGAAAGCGCCACAAGCGGACCATATGGTGCGCCTTGCTCGCTCCCTGTTATCGCTTCTTGCACCGGTTCCATATTTTTTCTCTCCTCAGGCGCGTCAGTTCTTGTCGGTGCTACTTTCGTCCGTTTTTTTCTCGGGCTGGATTTCGGCGTCGTAATCGGTATTTTTCACCGTGAGTATTTTGAACCCGCCTGTGCCTGCCGCCACAAAAACCTTGTCGTTGCTACACTTGATATCGTTGGCGCTTTCTTTCAATCCCATATCAAGCCGCCCAAGGACGGTGATGCTGGTAGGGGTTTGGTCAATTTTTTTATCCATCTTTCCCACGTAAACTCCTGCTTCGCCGTTGGCGATGTAGAGCAGGTCTTTGCAGGCGGATACGGAGTTGCTTACCGTTACGCTGGCAGAGAGGCCGCTCACAGAAGGAGCCGCAAGCGAGAAGATGGTTGCTCCCGTGGACAGGTTCGCCATTTTCACCCCGCCGTCGTTGAGGGCGACAACCGCCATATCGCCCGTAACTTCCACCACAGATTTGGATTCGGCGATTGTTGCCCCGTTGGTAGTTAGCGTACTGCTTACCGCACCGCTTTTCACCACGGAAATGGCGGCGGTTTGTCCGCCTGTGCCGCCGTAAAATGCCGCGTAGGAACTGGCGCCGTAAAAGTCCGCAGAACGCGCATCCGAAAATGTTTTTTTGGAAGTGCGTGTGGCAAGGTTCCTGTCCAGCACGCTCAGGCCGCCGGTATTGCCGTCGGTGGCTATTACCTCGGTGTCGGAACACCGGATAGAGTTTGCGGCATAACTTTCCAGTATCACTTCGGTCATGTTGCTGGAGCTGAACTTCTTTTGGGAATCGAGCGTAACCTTGCCCAGCGCCGCCCCTTTTGTAGCGCCTGTCCCGAATGTAAGGGGCGATTCCGCGTTAGCCAAGTCAGGCGAGGCAAGGGCGAGGTACAGGTCGTTGCCGCAAACGGTGATGGCGTTAACGTCGCGCGATTTGAATAGCACCTCGGAAATTACGGTGGGCGTGCCATTGCTATCGAACTGGATAATCTGCACAGCCCCTTTTGCCGTCGCGCCGGGGGCGTTATAACTTACAAAAGCATAGTCGCCGCGTATGGTCACGCCGGTAGCGCCCAGTGTTGCACCATCCACCACGGGGGCGTTTACAGCGCCAACCAAAGTATATGTTTCCTTCACGGCAAACTTTGGTTCCTGCGTTATCGTTTTGGGCGCGTGCGTAGATTTAACGGATAAAGTCGCTGTCGTATCGAGCGGGACAGTAGTTTTTTTGGCGGCAATGCGGGATGAGAGGTCGCCGGAAGCCGTCACCGTAACAGCTCCTGTTGTGGTTGCGCTGGACTGCGTAGGCCCGGATGAGTCCACGGCGGTGGTTGACGTTGGGCTGGTTGAGCTGGTTGAGTTGGATGAACCGCAGGAAGCGGCAACCAGAACGATAAAAATGAATAACGATATCGCCTTAATAAAATGCCACATAGTGGGACATATTGTTTCCCATTGCCGCCGAAAAGTCACTACGATAATGCCTTGGGTGTAGTTGGGGATTTTTCAGGTAAAACGGCCATACCGCCCGCTATTGTAAGTTGAGGAAGGACTTTATCTTCAGGTTCTGCTTTATCCATTTGAAGAAGAGTTCTATCTGCCAGCGCGCCTTGTAGGTGTTCAACGCAATCTCGCATCCGGCAAGTACGTCCCGGACGCGCGGTACGCTCAACAAAACCTTCTGATTGCCCAGATAGACGGAGCCGGGGT
>JAHFEI010000327.1:0-2231 GCA_023248615.1 Nitrospinales bacterium
GGCGGAACTCCTCGCGGGCGAAGACGTTTGATATATGTATTTCTATGAACGGTATCTTTACGGAGGCCAGCGCATCGCGGATGGCGATGCTGGTATGGGTGTATGCGCCGGGGTTGATAATGATGAGGTTCACTTTTTTGGCAGAGGCCTGTATTTTATCCACCAGTTCCCCTTCGTGGTTCGACTGGTATATCTCCAGCCCAACTTTCAGCGATTCCGCTTCCGTGTTCAGCCTTTCGCACAGCTCTTCGTAAGTGGCGCTACCATATATGTCTTTCTCGCGGGCACCAAGCATGTTGATATTAGGTCCGTTTATTACCAGGACTTTGTTCATGGTGGGGTCATCCTTTCGCCATACGGGTTGCGTTGTTCAGCCATCGCTCCAGCGTGGAGATGGCCTCATTTTTCTGCCGGTTTTCTCCCGGCGTTTTATCCGCAGGCCCGGCTGTGCCTGTTTTGCTTTCCACAGCCTGCTTTAGCTGTGCGTAAAGCGTTTGCGGCTGTTCGTGCTCCGGCCACAGGCTGCGTATGTCATCCAGCAGCTCCAGCCCTTTTTCAGGCTCGCCGGATTCCAGGTACAGTTGCGCGAGCAGTTTACGCGCTACCACGTTTTCGCGGCTGGAACTTGCGGCAACCACAAGCGCTTGCCGCGCTTCGCCCGTCCTGCCAAGTTCCATAAGTGCGCGTCCTTTCAGCGTCAGTGCGCTAGGTAACGATGGGTGGTGGCGCAACCCCTTTTCCAGGACCTCCAGCGCCATATTCGCCTTGCCAGCGTGAAGGCAGGTATTCGCCATTGATACGAATACGCAGGAGCGCGGGTTTTTCAGCACCATCCTGCAATACTGGCTAATTGTCTGCATGTAAGATTGCTCAGACCCGCGATCCCCCTGATAACTGCCCATGGCAACTAAATTTACCACATATCCAGCCAGTATTCATGGAGAATGAAAAATGCGCTTTGGTTCCGGGAATACCCCGTACCATGTGCCGTGGCAACCACGGGTGGATTTCGTTGGGCGCCAACCGGTGGGAGGGCGGAACCGGAGGCTACAGCCGTTTGCCGGATTTGAACTGGCTGTAGTTGTAGATGACCTTTCCCGAATAGTGCGGCTCAAAATCATCCTCTCCCGTTATCTGCCTGTGCATAGCTTCCGGCCCCCGGTTGTACGCCTCCAGCGCCGATTCAAGGTTGCCGAAACGCCGTATCATCTTTGCCATATACCTGGTGCCAAGGCTGATGTTAATCTCGTTGTCCGAAATAAGGGAAACGTTTTCCACCGCAAAATCAAGGTTAGGATCCATAAGTGTTGCCGTATTCGGCCTCAGCTGCATCAGGCCCCGCGCTCCCTTACTGGAAACCGCCCGGCTGTTGAAACCACTTTCGGCCTGTATCATCCCAAGCACAAGAAACGGATCCAAGCCATGTTGCTCGCTCTTTTGCATTATCAGTTCCGCCAAAAGAGCCGGGTCGTGGTGCAAGGTGTCGTGGTAGCCGCTTAGTATGCTCACAACGCGGGACTTGGTTGCTATCCTGGTCTTGTAGTTGGCGTTATATTCCCGCTGGGACGAGATGGCCTCTTCCAGTTGCGCCCCATTTTGCCTGTTGTTGGCAATCTGGGCTTTGTAGTACCCCGTAAACTGGGCATACAAAAGCCCCGCCACAAGAGCCGCCATGGAGAGATACTTTATTGTCCCCATCCTTTATCATCCTTTCCCGCATACTCTGGTTACACATGTTGCATATCGTGTTGTTGTGGGTGCGCCTCAAGGCCGTTCGCTTTTATTTCGCCAAACAGGCTTTTATTTTTATGTTTGGAGTTTTGCTGTTTAGGAACGATTCTTGAGTACTATAATGTTTGTTGAGGAGAGTTTAGAGGAGTGTGAAGAAAACGTCAATAGTTTTTATCACACGTTTTAAACAAGTGTTTTAGTTTACAAGGAGTTAGGCATTAATTTTTTGATGGCAGATAGCAGGCCGCATGTCATGGAGTTGACGCAACCGTTATGATATTGACTTGTCCGAAGTGTTTGAGCAAGTACGATGTGGACTCAAGTTCCATATTGGAAGGGGGGACTTACGCCCGTTGCGCCACTTGTGAAAATATTTTTTTCGTAAAAAAACGTAAAAAGGCGGATAAGGGAAGTTTGGAAGCGGCGGTTACCTTGCCAACCGGATCGGTTGAAACGGCGCCTCCTGCTGTTTCCTCCCCCGTGGAGGTTTCTGCATCTAC
>JAHFEI010000327.1:2241-2724 GCA_023248615.1 Nitrospinales bacterium
CTCCCCCAGCACAGGTCGCCCCAACCGCCCTGGCATTTCCCAGGAAACCTGCCGAGAAGAGGAAGCACGAGCTTTCCGAAAGTGATATTGAGGCAATAATGGCTGGCGTAGTGAGCAATGAGCCTAGAGCTGTCACCACCCCCTCTGCTGGCCAGCAGGAGATAGATTCCGTATTTAATGTGGCAGCGTCCGAACCGCCGGTTGTAAAAGCGCAAACCCCGGCCGTAGCGCCAGCCGCACCGCAAAACGTAGATGTAAATGATATCCAGGCCATACTGGCAAGTGTGCAGGGGCAACGGTCGGCAGAGCCAGCTAAGCCCGCAATGGCTAGCGCGGATGATATAGACGCAATATTTGCTTCAGCTACTGCCGCGCCCAAGTCGGCAGAGCCAGCAAAACCTGCGGTGGCTAGCGCGGATGATATAGACGCAATATTTGCATCGGCAACCGCCGCGCCTAAGGCGGCAGAGCCAGCGAAGCCCG
>JAHFEI010000328.1 GCA_023248615.1 Nitrospinales bacterium
ATCGCCGCCGCCCACACGGGACAAATAGGCGATGGGAAAATATTCATATCCAGCATAGATGATGTCATAAGGATACGCACAAAGGAGCGCGGCAAAGATGCTATATAAGTTAAAGTTATATCTTTACAATGCTAGATTATATGTTGTATTAATGTGCGCTACAGCACTCACAAGTCAGCGGGCATTTGCCGATGTGGTTGCACCCGTCCTTCGGGTTGATAGCGGCGATACCGCATGGGTGCTTATGTCCGCAGCGCTGGTATTGCTGATGACGCCGGGGCTGGCATTCTTTTATGGCGGCATGGTACGCAAAAAAAACGTGTTGGGAACCATGATGCAGAGCTTCATCGCCATACCGGTGATAAGCATACAGTGGGTTCTCATCGGCTACTCGCTCGCTTTCGGGCCGGATGTGGGGCATTTCATAGGCGACCTTTCGTGGGCGGGGCTAAGCGGCGTCGGTTTAATGCCAAGCGCGGATTACGCGCCCACCATCCCGCACCAGGCGTTCATGGTTTTCCAGATGATGTTCGCCGTCATTACCCCGGCGGTGGTATCCGGCGCTTTTGCGGAGCGGATGAAGTTCACCTCTTTCCTCGTGTTCATCCTCCTTTGGAGTACGCTGGTATACGACCCGATAGCGCACTGGGCATGGGCCACAAACGGCTGGATACGCAATATGGGCGGGCTGGATTTCGCAGGTGGGTTTGTGGTGGAAATAAACTCCGGCGTTGCCGCGCTTGCCGCCGCGCTGGTGATAGGCAGGCGCAAGGGTTGGCCGCACGAGCCGATAATGCCGCATAACCTCACCCTTATGCTTATTGGGGCGGGACTGCTGTGGTTTGGCTGGTTTGGGTTTAACGCCGGAAGCGCGGTGACATCCGGCTCGGTGGCAACAGCCGCATTCGTGGCAACGCATATCGCCACCGCCGCCGCCGCACTTTGGTGGACTTTTGCGGAATGGAAACACAGGGGCAAGCCCACACTTTTGGGCGCGGCATCCGGCGCAGTGGCCGGGCTTGTGGCAATAACACCGGCGGCGGGGTTTGTTGGCCCCCTCCCCTCTTTGCTGATAGGCATTGTGGCAGGCGTAATATGCTACGCGGCGGTTGTCGGCAAATCCCGTTTCGGGTACGACGACACGCTGGACGCATTCGGTGTGCATGGCGTAGGCGGCACGTGGGGCGCGATTGCAACCGGGCTGTTCGCATCCACCGCCGTGAATGTGGCAGGGGCAAACGGCCTTTTTTACGGCAACCCCAGGCTACTGCTTATCCAGCTTACCGCGATTGCCGCCACATGGGCATTCTCGTTTTGCATGACCTTTGCAATCCTGAAAGGAATAGATGCCGTTATGGGGATACGCGTTGAGAGGGACGAGGAAGAGCAGGGCCTAGACCTCACCCAGCACGGCGAAAGCGGATACACAATGTGAGGAGGGACAGATTTTATTTTGCAAAAATATGGAAAAACTTCAGGCTGGAAACGCAAAACACTTTTCGCTTGAGTTATGCGGGAGTCTAAACTAGATTATCGGCACAAATCATTTTATGGGAGGAATTGGTAATTATGAAAATGACCGCTCATGACGTCATAAAGTTCATTAAGGACAATAACGTCGAAATGGTCGACCTGAAATTCATGGATTTCATCGGCATTTGGCAGCACACCGGAAAACCGGCTTCCGAGATAGATGAAGGCCTTTTCGAGGAAGGACAGGGCTTCGACGGCTCGTCCATCCGCGGCTGGCAGCCGATACACGCATCCGACATGGTACTCATCCCCGACCCATCCACAATGGTGATAGACCCTTTCTACGAAAGGAAGACGCTTAGCCTTGTCTGCAACATACTCGACCCGATAACGCGCGAAGGCTACAGCCGCGACCCGCGCTACATAGCGCAGAAAGCGGAAGCATACCTGAAAGCTACAGGCATAGGCGACACCATATTCATGGGGCCGGAAGCCGAGTTTTTCATATTCGACGATGTGCGCTACAACACCGCGCAAGGCCACTCCTTTTACTTCGTAGATTCGGTGGAAGCGCAGTGGAATACCGGCAGGGACGAGAAACCCAACCTGGGCTACAAACCGCGCTACAAGGAAGGCTACTTTCCCGTTCCCCCGACAGACGCCACCGCAGACCTGCGCGGCGAAATGTGCAGGGTGATGGAAAACTGCGGCATACGAGTTGAAACCCAGCACCACGAAGTTGCCACTGCCGGGCAGGGCGAGATAGACATGCGCTTCGCACCTATGGTCGAAATGGCCGACAAGCTGATGCTCTTCAAGTACATCATAAGAAACGTGGCGCGCAAGGCCGGGAAAAGCGCAACCTTCATGCCGAAACCGATACAGGGCGACAACGGCTCCGGTATGCACGTGCACCAGTCCATCTGGAAAGACGGCAAGCCGCTCTTCGCCGGCAACGGCTACGGCGGCATGAGCGAAATGGCCATGCACTACATCGGTGGCATACTCAAACACGCCCGGGCGCTGGCGGCCATCGTGGCTCCCACCACCAACTCCTACAAAAGGCTCGTGCCGGGCTTTGAAGCTCCGGTCAACCTGGCGTACTCCAGCCGCAACCGCTCGGCCTCCATCCGCATCCCGATGTACTCCGCCAACCCGAAATCAAAACGCATCGAGGTTCGTTTCCCGGATCCTTCGTGCAACGGCTACTTGGCATTCGCCGCAATGATGATGGCAGGACTGGAC
>JAHFEI010000329.1 GCA_023248615.1 Nitrospinales bacterium
GCTACACGGCGCGAATCTTCCAACGCCAGGTCGGTATGCCCTTTTATGTTCTCCTTGGCGCGGGTAAGCTCTTCCGGCGGCACCGTTTCATTTTTGATCTTTTTTATCTCCAAAAGGGCATATTTCAGCGCGTCCTTTATCTTGTCCAGGTTCACGCCGGAGCTTACCTGGAATATGCCGGTATCATGGTAGGTAGAGAGGCCGGAATTGATGTAGTAGGCAAGCCCGCGGCGTTCACGTATCTGGTGGAACAGGCGCGAACTCATGGAACCGCCCAGTATGGCGCTCGCCACGCTCAGGGGTTTTTCGTCCTCCGTATCCGCCCCGCACACCGGAAAGCCGAAGATAAAATGCGCCTGTTCCGTAGTGCGTTCGCGGATGGAAACCCTGTCCGTTTGCATCTGTGTGTACGCCTTGGCCTGCGCTGGTGTGTCTCCCGCATCAAACGCAAAGTATTTCCTGCAAAGCGCCTCATGGTCTGCCGGAGTTATGTCCCCCGCCGCAGTCACTACGCAGTTTGCGCCGTAATAAAACTTTTTATGGTGCGCCACAAAATGTTGGCGCGACATGGAGGACACCAGTTCCTCCGTCCCCGCAACGTCCCAGCCCAGTGGCTGGTCCCCGAAGAAGATGCGGTGAAAATCGATGCTCACCTGGCTCATCGGGTCGTCGTGGTGCATCCGTATCTCCTCGATTATCACGTTCCTCTCCCTGTCAATCTCTTCCTGTGCGAATTTCGCGGTCAACAGCATGTCCGAGAGGACATCGTAGGCAATCTCCTTGCGGGCGGAAGTTATTTTAACGTAATAGCCCACCACCTCTTCGCTGGTGAATGCGTTGAAACTCCCGCCAGCTCCATCTATCGCGCCAGCCACCGCCATCGTATCGGGGTAGCGGCTCCCGCCCTTGAAAAACATATGCTCCATAAAATGGGATATGCCGTTGTGCTCCTTAGATTCAAACCGGCTCCCCACTCGCGCCAGCACCATCAACGTAATAGACCGCACGGCGGGTATGGGAACGGTTATGCACCGAAGCTTCCAGGGCAATACGGCCAAGGTATGTTCAAATCTTCTCATCGGTGGATTATACACACCATAATAGTGATAGTTGGACTTTTATTCGAGGTAAACTACTGGCATGACACCAGAACGGCTCCAGGAGGCGCTGGCCTTCCTGGATGAACTCTACAATTCGTATGGCGAGAAGGTAATGCCCGCCTTTCGTATGGTTTTCCCGGCATCCGCAGCAACAGTTATCGTCGTTATGTCGCTCGTTTTTCTTTTTGGCAGGAGGCGCTAAAACGGATGTCGAACTTTTCGGCGGACGCAATCGGCATCCAGCGCCACAAGTTAAACCTTTTCAATATCGAAAGGGTCTTCTCCGCCATGTCGCTATTCAGCGCACAGGAAACGGCGGTCTTTTCTGCCGTACCGCTCATATTACATTGCAACTTCAGCGGCATGGACGGGGTACGGCACGCTCCCGAAACGCCATGCGGCATCAGCTCCTTCCAACCCAAAGACGTGCATAAAAAAGCGTTCGGGGAGATTTTTGGCGGGGCGCAACCAGAGACGCAAACCGGACTGCCTGCCATCCACTCCCTTGCCCTTGTGGGAAGCTTGGGCACCGTAGCGCAAACACACGGATCCGATTTTGACTATGTGGTATTTGTGGATAAAAGCGCATTCGCCTCCAACAGGCTACTGATGCTCAAAAGGAAACTTATCCATATAGAACGCTGGATAGGCAAGAAAATGGGGGTGGAAACACATTTTTTTATCCAGGACATGCAGGACTTCCGGGAAAACCGCTTCGGGCTTACGGATAAGGAAAACGTAGGCTCCGCGCTCACCAGGCTTTTCAAAGACGAGTTCTACCGCACGGCCATATGGGTTGCCGGAAAAAAACCGCTGTGGTGGATAATCCCGCCCGCCTTGCCGGAAAGCGAAGCCGATAACTTCCGCCTGTCGCTCGCCCGTTCGGGCATTGCTGGCCTGGAAGAATATATGGACTTGGGACACATACTATACGCGGAGCCGGAGGAATTCTTCGGCGCGGCGCTGTGGCAGATGAACAAGGCGCTCGGCTCTCCCTTTAAATCCCTGCTGAAAATGGGGTTGCTGGAATCATACCTGTTTAACCCTTCCCTCGGGCTTTTGTGCGAGGAAGTGAAACACAGGGCGCTTACCGAAAACGCACACCTGCAAAATATAGACCCGTATGTGATGATGTTCGAGCGGGCAAGCGCGTACTACGCCGGGCGCGGTATGCAGATGGAGTGCAACATGATGAAGGGGGCGTTCCTCTTGAAAACCGGCGTAACTTCGGAAGATATACACAACATCCTGCTACGACCACCAGACGGAATGGCCGAAAAGGAGCAGAGGATATCGGCGTTATTACGTAAGTGGGGATGGTCGGAGGAAGAGGCGGAGGATATGGACAACCTTTTTGCTGGCGATCCGCACCTACGCTACAAATCACTAGGAAATATCTACCACTTTTTCCTAGATGCCTACGTACGCCTTTCCGACTGGTTGCACGATTCAAGCCACAACACCCCGCATATAAACGAGAGCGACCTGACAGTGCTGGGAAGGAGACTTTTCGCCCACTTCGGACGCGAACCCGGCAAAATACACCTCGTACACGAAGGCTCGGCAATGCCCAGTAGCCCGGAACGGCTAGCCCTGATGGCGGAAAAAACTAC
>JAHFEI010000054.1 GCA_023248615.1 Nitrospinales bacterium
ATCTCTGATATGCGGGCCAAAGCCTCTTCCCTGAAGCTGGAAAGCGGATACGATTTTACGAATTCTTCAAGCGCGTCCACCGTCCCTTTCTCCTTGTAGGGGGCGTATTCCAGGATATCTTTGCGCCGTTCCGCCTCCGGCGCGAGCGGGCTGGTGGAATAATCCCTTAAAAATTCCGCGTACCCCACCACAGAGTTGGCTTCTTTCACCCGCTCAAAAGCCAAGTCTTCTATAGCGGCCTTTGCGGTTGGCAAAAAGCGGTTGCGTGGATGTTTAACGATGAATTCGGCATAGGAGTCCGTCGTCCCGTGCGCTGAATAGGCGCCGAATTCCAGTTCCTCCGCATAAAGCTTTGCCTCGGCGACCCATCGGTTGTGCGGATATTTTGCGATGAAGGCGTAGTACGACTTAACCGTATTTTTCTTGCGGTAGTGGCGGAACTCCTCTAGTTGTTCTTTTGCCAGTTCAGCCGCTTTCTGTTTTGCCGTCACTACAGGTTTGGCTTCGCCTTCTCCCGGCTTTGTTTTTTTCTTCGTTTCGGTATCAGGTTTTACCGGGCCTTCGCCAAACCCCGCCTTTTGCCCCGTCCCCGCCGCTGGTTTGGCGGAGCTTTCGGCAGGAACAGGTTTTGGTATTTCTTTTCCGGCGCAGGCGCAAATGGCAACGGCGCACAGCAACGGTACCAGCAACCACCCGTGCCCTGCGGCGATGGGACGCACCACGCCATTAGTGGCAGACGCCTTAACAATTTTGGATATGTAATTATTAATCACCAAGGGCGACATTATATGGAACGCAATCGCTTTTTACCATAAGCAGAACCGAAGATTATTCTTTAAAAACATGGCCTTGCCATATCTCCCGGCGCACTGCCAGTCGGTTGCAGACATGAATTCGCCGCGTAACATATTGAACCAATAGCCGTTAAATATTGCGACACACGCCTTGATATTGGGAGCAGGGGTTATTCCTTGTCCACCATATTTTTGCGGAACTGGCCGCCGGGAACGACTTTAATAAGCTTGTCGGCTTTTGCCAGCGCCTGCTCCGTGGTGTATTGATGTTCCCCAGGCTCTTGTTCCGGAGGCAGTATTTCGTCTATGTTCGCTTCCGGTGTCGGTGGCTTTGGCTTGGCTGGTGCGGCGGCTTGCGGTTTTGGCGCTTCGGCAGTTTTTCCTTGCGAATGTAAATAGAAATAAAGCCCTGCGGCAATGCCGATGGCGACAATAATGTAGGGCAACGGACTTCCCGTGGATTTTTGCGGCCTTGGCACTGCTGGCGCATTCGCCGATTCGGCTTTTTTCTTGAGTTTTTTTATGTAGCTTGCCACCACTACATTGCAGTGCGGACACTCTAAATCGGTATCGGCAATATCTTTATGGCACTTGGGACAATCCATAGACCCTCCGAAATATTACGGCCTCATGGTAGCACGCCTGCGGCGCTCCACAAACCCTCCAAATATCTTTATAAGGCGAAACGCCACGAAATAAATTATATTGTTACGAGTGGGTTATGGAAAAAAAGCATGAACGGGCCGATTTCGGAAAAATAAAGAACTATCCGATATCCGTGCGCAACAACAAGGTCTCGACGGCCGATTTCGCCGATGTGGGGAAATACCGCAACACCGGCGATATCGCAGACCTTTTGCCGCGCCAGTTGAAGGCGCTGGATATGTGCGCGATAGCCGAGCGCGTTAAAGAAGCGCGGGATAAAAAACGCGCCGTGATTTTCGCCATGGGGGCGCACGTAATAAAGACCGGTTGTTCCACCATAGTAATAGACCTGGTGGAAAGCGGGATTATCACAGGTATAGCGATGAACGGCGCAGGCGCGGTGCACGACCTGGAGATAGCGCTCATAGGCGAAACCTCGGAGGATGTGGAGGAAGAGATAAAGACCGGCAGGTTCGGCATGGTGGAGGAGACCGCCGCCATGACCATGGAGGCGCTGGGAGCCTACCCGGAGTTCGGCTTCGGGCAGGCGCTAGGGCAGTTCATCGTCGACCGCAAGATGCCGTTTGTCGACAACAGCATCCTGGCCGCCTGTGTAAGGGCCGGTATCCCCGCTACCGTGCATGCCGCCATCGGGTGCGAGATAACGCACATCCACCCAAAGACGGACGGCGGGTTGATAGGGGAAAAAAGTTTCGACGATTTCAAGGTGTTCACCGCCATGCTGAAACATCTCAACGGCGGCGGCTGTTATTTCAATGTAGGTTCCGCCGTGATATTGCCGGAGGTTTTCATAAAAGCGCTTAGCGCCGCGCGCAACCTGGGGGACGAGGTAAAAGGGTTTACCGCCGTTGATTTCGACATGATGCTACACTACCGCCCCGGCGTAAACGTGGTGCACCGCCCCGTTACCACCGGCGGCAAGGGATACCGCGTAACCGGCCACCACGAGCTTTTGCTCCCGCTTCTTTACCACCTGATACGAAAAGGATAGCGGATGAAACTTTGCGTTTTGGGGAGCGGTAGCAAGGGAAACGCCACGTTGATACATTCCGATTCCTCCGCCGTGCTGGTGGACGCAGGGTTTTCCTGCCGGGAGATTGAATCCAGGCTGAAGAGCATTTCATTCGACCCGCAAAAAATAAATGCGATTTTGATAACGCACGAGCATACCGACCACCTGAAAGGGGCGCCGCTTTTTTCCCGCAGGTACGGGATACCGATTTACCTCACCGAAGGCACGCGCCTGAATGCCAATGGGGAACTTGGTACTACCGGCCAGTTGGAAACCGTAAGCACCGAGCGCGATTTTGCGGTGGGCGACCTGGAGGTACACCCGTTTTCCATACCGCACGATGCGGCGGAGCCGGTGGCTTACATGGTCAGCAACAAGGGTCGGCGCGCGCTCGTGATGACCGACCTGGGGCATGCGACAGTGCGCGTGGTAGAGAAAACGCGCATGGCGAACCTGGCGATGGTGGAATCGAACCACGACCCGGAACTGCTGAAAATCGGCCCGTACCCGTGGTTCCTTAAGGAACGCGTGGGAGGCAGGATGGGACACCTTTCGAACGACGACTGCATGGAGCTTTTGGCGAACGCGGGTGGAGATGCGCTTTCCACCGTGATTTTTGCGCATCTGAGCCAGCAGAACAACAACCCGCACCTGGTGCGGCTGAACGCGGATACGCTGTTCGCGGAACGCAAGGTTACGTGCGAAATAGCGTCGCAGGATGCCTGCGGTAAAATACACGAGGTGTAGAAAGATGATACCAAGATACTCGCTGAAGGAAATGGCCAGCCTGTGGTCGCTGGAGAACAAATACGCCGTCTGGCTGGAGGTGGAAATGGCCGCCTGCGAGGCGCACGCGAAGATGGGGAAAATTCCCCGGCGTGCGCTTTCCGCGATAAAGAAGAAAGCGGCGTTCAGCGTGAAGCGCATCGATACGATAGAACGCGAAGTGCGGCACGATGTGATAGCGTTTCTCACCAGCGTTGCGGAAAACGTGGGGCCGGATTCGCGCTACATCCACATGGGGCTTACCTCGTCCGATGTGGTGGATACCGCCCTGTGCGCCCAGATGAAACGCGCCGGTGAAATGATACTGGAAAAACTCGACCCCTTCCTGAAATCGCTGAAAAAGGCGGCCTACCGCTACAAGAAAACACCGTGCATGGGCCGCACCCATGGCGTACATGCCGAGCCGACTACGTTCGGGCTGAAGATAGCGCTGTGGTACTCGGAGATGGCGCGTAACAGGGAGCGGCTGGAAAGGGCGATAGTCGGCATATCTGTGGGGAAAATTTCCGGGGCGGTGGGTACACACGCGCATGCATCGCCAGAGATAGAAGCCTACGTGTGCAAAAAGATGGGGCTGGTTCCCGCACCGATTTCCACCCAGATAATCCAGCGCGATAGGCATGCCGACTACATGGCGGCGCTTTCCATCACTGCCGCGACGATAGAAAAAATAGCCTTGGAGATACGCCACCTGCAACGCTCCGAGGTGTTGGAAGCGGAGGAACCGTTCTCGGCGGGGCAAAAAGGCTCTTCCGCCATGCCGCACAAGCGCAACCCGGTGAATTGCGAGCAGATGTGCGGCCTGGCCCGCGTGGTGCGCGGCAACCTGCAGGCGGCGCTGGAAAACGTGGCGCTATGGCACGAGCGCGACATCAGCCACTCCAGCGTGGAGCGGATAATATTGCCGGATTCCACAATGCTGGTGCACTACATGCTGGAGAAAATGCGCAAAATAATAGACGGCCTGCACGTATACCCCAAGCGGATGCGGCGCAATATCAACGCCACATACGGCCTTTTCCACTCGCAGAAAGTTTTGCTGGCGCTTACCCAAAGCGGCATGACGCGGGAGAAGGCCTATTCGCTGGTGCAAAACATAGCCATGGTCTGCTGGCGCGAGGAAGTGCAGTTTAAAGACCTGGTGATGGCCAGCCCGGAAATAACTGCCCGCCTTTCCAAGGCAGAGATTGAAGAATTGTTCGACCTGAACTATTATCTCAGGGGTGTGGACACGATATTCAAGCGCGTTTTTACCGCCTCATAGTTGAAAGGAGTACCGCCAGTGCCGCAAAAACTTGAGCAGATATACGAGGGGAAGGCAAAGAAGCTTTTCCGCACGGATGACCCGAACCTTGTAATCCATTATTTCAAGGACGACGCCACCGCATTTAACGCCCTGAAGAAAGGGACGATAGTGGACAAGGGGATAATGAACAATACCCTTTCGACCGTTATTTTCCAGTACTTGGAAAAACGTGGCGTAAAGACCCACTTCGTGAAAAAACTTTCCGACCGCGAGATGCTTTCCAAGAAAGTGCAGATAATCCCGGTGGAAGTGGTGGTGCGGAACGTACTCGCCGGGTCGCTGGCAAAAAAGCTTGGCCGGGAGGAAGGCGAACAGCTAAAAAAACCGGTGGTGGAGTTCTACTACAAGGATGACGCGCTGGGCGATCCAATGGTGAATGCCGACCACGTGCTGGCGTTTGGCTGGGCCACGAAACAGGAGTTGGCCGCTATAACCAAAAGCGCGTTGGAGGTCGGCAAATTGTTGACCGCTTTTTTTGCGAAAAAAGGGATACGGCTGGTGGATTTCAAGCTGGAGTTCGGAAGGCACAAGGGGAAGGTGCTTCTTGCCGACGAGTTTTCGCCGGATACATCGCGCCTTTGGGACATGAAGTCCGGCGAGAAAATGGATAAAGACCGTTTCCGTCGCGACCTCGGCAAGGTGGAGGAATCATACAGCGAGGTTGTAAGAAGGGTCACTGGCAAATGAAAGCGAAAGTCACGGTCACGCTAAGGAGCGGAATCCTGGATACGCAGGGGAAAGCGGTGGAGCATGCGCTACACTCGCTGGGGTTTACCGGCGTGCATGGGGTGCGGATAGGCAAACATATAGAGATAGAGATGGACGCCGAAACAGGCGAAGCGGCGAAAGCGGCGCTGGACGAGATGTGTAAAAAGCTCCTTGCCAATCCCGTGATGGAAAATTACGAAGTTCGCCTGGACGAAAAGGGAAAATAGGCGATGGACCTTCGCGGCATCAAAATGTTCATGTGCGAGATACCGCTGTTCGACCAGCTAAAGCAGGACGACATCCCCGTTATGGCATCGTACCTGGAATACCGCACGGTGCCGCCGAAAACCGTTATAGCCAACGAGGGGGAAGTGGGCAACTCGGTTTTTTTCATCGTCAACGGCAAGGCGGAGATACGCAAGGAAGGGATGGACGGAAAGCAGGCCAGCATGGGCTTTCGCGGAAAAGGCGCGTCTGTGGGCGAAATCGCGCTGGTGGTGGATAGCCCGATGCGCATCGCCACGATAGTCGCGGCGGAAACCGTGGAGATGCTCGTCCTCTCCCGCGAGAACTTCGAGAAAATCATATTGAAAAATCCGGCTATAGCGATACGGATATTGCGCAATATCGCCAATACGCTCAGCCAGCGCGTGGGACAGCTTAGCGGCAAAGTGGCCGACATGTCATGAACCGCCAAATGATAACGCCGCCCAAAAAACTTAAATTTGGGGTCGTAGTGTTTCCCGGCTCAAACTGCGACCGCGATACCATGCACGTTGCCTCGCTTTTGACGGGCGCATCCGTACGTAGTGTGTGGCACAAGGAAACGTCGCTGGGTGATGTGGAAGCGGTGATACTGCCCGGCGGGTTTTCCTACGGCGATTACCTGCGGTGCGGAGCCATTGCCCGCTTTTCGCCGGTGATGAAAGCCGTGGCGGAGTTCGCGAGTAAAGGAGGCACGGTAATCGGCATCTGCAACGGCTTCCAGATACTGGTGGAAAGCCACCTGCTACCCGGTGCGCTTTTGCCCAACGTATCGCGCAAGTTCATCTGCAAAAATATCCGTGTGCGCGTGGATCGCGCCGACATACGGCCCACCAAGGCGATGGCTCCCGGCACGGTACTAAAACTGCCGATAGCCCACCACGATGGCAACTACTTCGCCGACGAGGTGACGATAAAAAGGCTGGAGAAAAACCGGCAGGTTGTGATGCGCTACTGCGATGAGAATGGAAAAGTTACGCCGGAAGCGAACCCTAACGGCTCACTCGGCAATATCGCGGGTATCTGCAACGAGCACGGAAACGTGTTCGGCCTTATGCCGCATCCTGAGCGGTGCGCGGAGCCGATACTCGGCAACACGGACGGGCTGAAAATTTTCGAGTCGTTGCTTATTTAAGCTGGAAGGCGGAATATTCTATGTTGTTGCTGGATGAAACGCTAAAAAACATTTTGAACACCAGATTGCTGGATATCGAAACGAAACTGGATGCGGATGTTATTTTCTATTATGGGGAAATTCACATTTCTTCCGATAAACTATTCCGCGATTTCATCGAAAAACGCAAGGGCGAAGAAGATTCCAAACCGCGCCTTGCTGTTATCCTAAACACCCCTGGTGGTAGCGCTGAGATTGTGGAGAAGATGGTTGATGTCATCCGTTTTCATTACAAAGAGGTCTATTTTATTGTGCCTGATTATGCCATGTCCGCAGGTACCATTTTCTGCATGTCCGGGGATAAGATTTATATGGATTATTCTTCTTCGCTTGGCCCGATAGATCCCCAGGTATTCAATGGGAAAGAGTATGTTCCGGCTTTGGGATACTTGGATCAAGTGGAAAAGCTATTGGAGAAGGCCAGAAAAAAAGAACTTTCAAATGCTGAGTTCCTGATCTTACAAAATCAGGATTTGGCGCTGTTAAGCCGATATGAACAACAAAGGAACTTAACAATTACGCTTCTAAAAAAATGGCTCGTAGAATACAAATTTCGTGATTGGGAAAAACATGAGTCCAGTCCTGATAAGAAAGGTAGTCCAGTTACTCGTGAAGAAAAGGACAAAAGAGCCGAGGAAATAGCCACAAAACTTGGTGAAAATAAAACGTGGCATTCGCATGGGCGCATGATTGGGATTAGCACCTTGAGAGACATCCTGAAACTGAAGATTGAGGATTATTCCAAGAATATCCCATTGAGGGAAGTTATTCGGTCTTATAACGATTTGATGATAGAATACATTCGGCGGAACAACTATCCGTTTTTCCTTCACAGTAAGAACCATTTTTAATGGCGGAGAATGTTGGGATGGATATTGTAAAAGAAGTTGAAAGGGTTATAAACAACCCACCAAGTGAGCTTCTAAACAGTTCAGATTTGAGAAGCCTGAAAGAATTTTATGACAGGATGAAAGAGGCCGGGATTGCTAAAAAACCCGAGTATACTCTTCCCCAACTTGATACCATTGGGCGGCGGCTTGCCACCCAGTACAGTAACCAAGAAGTACAAAACCTTACAAATGCGAAAATTTAACCAAACTTATACTTTCCAACCCATCGCGTTTGCTTTCTAAGCCTACTCCGCCTCTCCGCGAAGGCGGGCCACTTCCGCCGAAAGGTTTTCCAGCCGCAGGCGCAACAGGAAAACGGCGGCGAACGTGGCGAGAAACGCCAGCATGGAAACCCGCAACGCCAGCATCATTTCCGGCGGCATGCCCGGCTCCTGCGCCGATTTTATGACCACCGGGTGCATTACGTTGCCCCAGATTTTTATCGATAAGTGGACTATCGGCACGTCCACAAAGCCGATGATGCCGAACACTGCGGCGTAGCGTGCGCGGGTTACCTGGTTATCCAGCACATTGCGCAGGATAAGATAGCCGGAGTAGATGACGAGAAGTATCATGGCGGTTGTCAGGCGTGGTTCCCATAGCCACCATGCGCCCCAGCGCTGTTTGCCCCATATCATGCCGGTAGCCAGCATAAGCGCGCAAAACAGCACGCCCAGTTCGCCGCCGACTTTTGCTATCCTGTCGAAGCGCAAATCGCCTTTCCACAGGAAGGCGATGCTTGCCACGAACACCACAAAAAAACCGATATAGGACATGATTGCGGTAGGGACATGGAAATAGATTATGCGGTAGGTAACGGGTTCCCCTGCGGCCTCCGGCGACCAGACGAGCGAGAGGTAAAGAGCCGCCAGCATAAGCGCCGCCGCGCCAGCCGTAACGGATAGCCGGACAAGCCGATGCTCAGCGAGAGCCAGTATTTTTTCTAAGAGCTTCAATTTCTTCACCAAGCTTGGCGCATTTTTGGCCTACCACGAGAACATAGGCGAACAGCGCCAGCCAGATAATTCCATATGCTGCAAATAAGTACGTCATAGTTCGTCCATGATATATTCAAACACCAGTGAAGATACAACAAAAAAAATCAGGTCGAATGCGGCAAGCATCTTGATACGGGAGAGGTAGGCGGATGGGTCGTCCCCCGCTATCAGCGAAGCCGTGGCCGATGCGGCGAATATCAGTAGCGGCACCAGCAACGGAAGCAGTAGCACGGGTAGCAGTATTTCCCGCGCCTTCATGTTCACCGACATGGCGGCGATAAGCGTGCCCAGCGTCATAAACCCGATATCGCCCAGCAGGAAGACCAGCGATTGCATGAAGAAGTTTTCCATCACGTTCAGGTTGTACAGGATGATGAACATAGGGATGACTATGGCCTGTATCATCACCAGAAAAAGCAGGTTGCCCAAAAACTTTGCGAAAAAAATGGAAGTGCGATCCACCGGGGAGAGCGCCAGCCCCTGTATGCAGTCGTTATCTTTTTCGATTAAAAACGAGCGGCCCAACCCCAGCGTTCCCGCAAAAAGGAACGAAATCCAAAGTATGCCGGAAGCCAGCCCCGGCGCGTTTTGGGCGTCTATCTTGAACGCGAAGTTGAATATGACTATGACCAGCAACGCAAACATGAACGTATGGCCGAGAAATTCCCGTGAGCGGAATTCCGTTCTCATGTCCTTCATCAGTACGGCGTGGGTGGTACGAATCAGCCCCTTCATTTGCCCACCTTCTCGAAATAGATTTTAAGGAAATCGTCCGTGCCCATCCCGTCGGTGGGGGAGTCGAATACCTTCCGCCCGCCTTTTAGTATGGCGGCGCGTGTGGATGCCGCGATGCCGAGCGGTATATCGTGCGTTATCATCAGCACCGTTTTTTTGCGCCGGTGCAACGCGGAAAGCATCTCTTGGAACATGGCGGCGGAGTGGTGGTCCAGCCCGGTGAACGGTTCGTCCAGAAAAATGAAATCCGGGTCTGCCACCAAGGCCCTAGCTATGGAGAGGCGCTGTATCATCCCGCGTGAGAAGCCGCGCACCGTATCATTTTTGCGTGGCAACAATTCCACGTTTTCCAGGAGTTCCAGTGCGCGTTTTTCCGGGTCGGCTATGCCGTACATCTCGCCGTAGAAGATAAGGTTCTCCATCGCCGTAAGGGAATCGTACAAATAGCTTTTGTGGGAGATTACGCCGATACGGTTGCGCACTTCCGGCGCGTGGGCATCCGCCCCGCCCACAGTGGCGGTGCCGGATGATGGGCGGGCGATACCGCACAGGATTTTAAGGAGCGTTGTTTTGCCTGCGCCGTTGGGGCCGAACAGGACGAGGAAATCCCCTTCGTCTATGGTTAGCCCTATTTCCCGCAAGGCCACGAAGTCGCCATATTTCTTGCCGACATCGCAACACTCTATTTTCCACCTTGTCATATAGGCACTAATTA
>JAHFEI010000330.1 GCA_023248615.1 Nitrospinales bacterium
GGGCGAAAAATTGCAAGCGCTATTGATAAACGAGCCGCACGATGCCGTGGCGGCGATTGAAATACTCAAATCCCGCAAACTTGGGCGCGGGACATTTCTCCCCATCGCGGACGGGCATCCGCAGTCCGCCCTGCCGAACCTGGACGGAACGCCAGGAATGCTGGGCTACGCGGCGGAAATGGTGCAGACAAGCGATGAGATACGCCCGCTGATAAACCGGCTCCTGCGCGATGTGGTCTTTGTTTCCGATATTGAAGCGGCCATCCGCATCCATTCCGAAAGGTCGCTAACATGCGTCACAGTACAAGGCGATGTGGTAGACCGCTCCGGCGTCATCTCCGGCGGGTCGGCAACGGTGGCATCGGGCGGCATACTGGAAAGGAAAAGGACTATTGAAGAGCTTTCCGTTTCTATCGGCGAAAACAGGCAAAAGCTGGATATCCTCTCCGCCGGGCTTGCGGAAACGGCAGGAAACCTGCTCGAAGCCGAAGCGGCTGTAGCCGAAACCGCCAACGCCATCAAGGAGCAGGAAACAGGCCTAATCCACGAGCGCAAGGATATAGAATCTCTGGGCGACGAAATTCGGCGGCAACAGATGCGGCTGGAGACATACCGGACTGAAGCCGAATCTATAAGCCTAGAACAGGAAAGCATGGGTGCCGAGATAGCGCGGCAACAGGCGGAACTGGAAAAGCTGAATACCGCCAAAGCGGAACTGGAGCAGGAAGTTATCTCTACCCGCCAAAAGCAGGAGGAATCCCGCAACGGGCTGAAGGCGATACAGGAAAACGTATCGGCCATGGAAGTTGTGCTGGCATCGCTGAAGGGCGATCAGAATATGGCGCACGCCGACAAACAGCGGCTCGAAAGGCAAATAGCCGATAGCATATCCCGCACCACCGCCATCCGAACGGAAATGGAGTCCGCTACCGCCAGAAAAAATGAATTGAGCGCGTCAATAGCGGCACTAAAGGACGATATCCACTCAAACCTCGAAAAAAAGCACGGGATAACGGGCAATATCCAAAAGCTTTCCGAGCAACTGGACGATATGCGCTCCACGCTCGAAAAGATGGAAGAAGACATACGCAATAGCACAGCCGCGCTAGATCAAGCCAAGGAATCTATGGGCGAAGCCAGGTTGCGGCACTCCGAGACCACCATACGGTTGCAGACACTGCACCAACGCGCCGAGGAAAACGGCATCTCGCCGGAAGAAATGGAATCGTTCGACACCTCCAGCTTTAACATCGAAGAATGCCAAAGGCGGGTTGCGGAAATAAGGGAGCAGATGTCGAAAATAGGCGAGGTGAATATGGAGGCGATTGAAGATTACCGCCAAGTGGAAGAACGCCTGACCTTCCTTACGGGCCAACGCGATGACCTGTTGAAATCCATAGACGACATCAACAAGGTGATAGAAAAGATAAACAACACCACACGCTCGCTGTTCGACGAAACCTTTATCCAGGTGCGGCAGAATTTCCGGGAAATCTTCACCAGGCTGTTCAACGGCGGAGAGGCCGATATGGTGCTGACGGATGAAAACAACTCGCTGGACTGCGGGATAGACATCATCGCCCGGCCTCCCGGCAAGCGAAAGCAAAGCCTCACGTTGATGAGCGCGGGAGAAAAGTCCATGACCGCCGTGGCGGTGCTATTCTCCGTGTTCAAGGTAAAGCCGTCCCCCTTCTGCCTGCTGGACGAAGTGGATGCCCCGCTGGACGAGGCCAACATCGGCAGGTTTAAGGAAATGTTAAGGGAATTCACAAAGGAAACGCAGTTCATGGTCATTACGCATAACCAGAAAACCATGGCGTTCGCGGACAGGTTGTACGGTATCACGATGCAATATCCGGGCATATCCACCGTGCTGTCAGTAGACTTGGTGGATACGGACGACTCCAGCCGCGAGCGGCTCCAGGTGGTTCACGGCTAGGGCATTTCACTTTATCTTGAATACGGCCACTTTCTTGCCTGCTGGAGTTTACCCCGCACGAGATGCGGGGCGGGCATGACAAGTGAGGTACAATGTGTTCCCCATTCAAACTGGCCCACTACTCATTTGAAGCCAAAGTGGCATTACGGCAGTGGTAGGCCGTATTTCAGGCTTGCCATGTAATATTTCTCGAATAACTCTTTCAGCCAGTGGAAATGCACCCCCTTTTTGTGCATCAGCATATCGCGCGGCGGGAATAACGGATCGCCACCGACAAGGAACGCGGTATCGCCGGCATCCGCAATGCACAAGATGCCCAGGTCTTTCCCCTTCAGCTTGGCACCGCCGTTTATATCCGAGCTTATGTTGTGCGCGGCTACTGCGGCCATTTTTTGCGTCATCTGCCCTGTTTTAGGCACGCCGACCGGTACCGGAGTCGCCACAGGCGGGGCTATGGCAAGCGACACGCCGACCGCATAGATATTGGGATATTTCCTGTTCGCCAAAAAATCGTCTGCCAGCAGAAACCCGCGTGGGTTCGCCAAATCTTCTATCCCCATATAGGCATGGCTTCCGTAAAATGCGGGGGTGATAAGGCTGAAATCATTTTTAAATTTCATCCCGTCTTCCAGTTCCACGTTTTCCGGCGTTATGGCGGCAACTTTCGCGTTTGTGCGCCACTCTATGGAGCGGTCGGCAAACTCGTCCTCCAGCATCCTTGTCATGCTTCCAAACCCGCCTACGCCAAAATGCCCAAGCGAC
>JAHFEI010000055.1 GCA_023248615.1 Nitrospinales bacterium
AGATACTGTGGGCCTGAAACCGGTGAAGGTGGACAGCTACGACATCGGCCTGCGCGGTGGGGAGGAGCGTTCGTTCACCTACGAAATCGGCACCTATTACATGACAAAGACCGATGACATAGTAAGCTATACGAACACATCCAATGCTACACGCGAAACGCTCAACGCCGGCGAAACGTTGCACAAGGGGATTGAAGCAGGCATAGGCGCGGCGCTGGCGGAGGACATCCGGCTCACGCTGGCCTATTCCGTCGCAAAGCACACTTACGAAAAGTGGTCGCCATCTACTGTGCTGAATTATTCTGGCAAGGAGATTTCCTCGGCACCGAGCGAGATTGGCAACGCCAGCCTGCTGTATTCCCCGCAATACCTCGGCGGCGGGCGGTTCGAATTCCAGTGGGAGCGGATTGGCTCCTATTGGGAGGACGATGCGAACACCCAAAAATATGATGGGCATGACCTTTTCCACTTAAAGGCCTCGTGCAAACTTTCCGGCGGGTTGGAACTGTACGGCAGGGTGACAAACCTGACCGATGCGCGCTTTTCAACAAGCTCCTCTTACACCACAGCACAGGGGGAACAGCTTTCCCCCGGCAACCCGCACGCGTATTTCGCGGGGCTGAACTACACATTTAAGTAACAGGGGAGAATTATGGGAAACAGGATAATTAAAATCGGGCTGGCGGCATTTGCCGCCGGTTTCCTCGCCTTATCCAGCCCCTGCCTTGCCGCCGATGGTGCGGCAGAAGGGGCGGAATTCGCGCCGGAAGTGGGAATCGCGCACAAGTCCAAAGATGTTTCCCCGTCCGCCATCGTGATGGACGAAAAAGGGACAATATACGTTTCGTGGATTGAAGAGGAGAAGGAAGGGGCATCTGTTTACCTATCCCTGTCGCAAGACGGCGGCAAAAGCTACGGCAATGCAATGCGGGTAAATACGGTTTCCGATTCCCCATCCGGTGTGCATAACTCCCCGTCGCTGGCGCTTGGCCGCAAAGGAGAAATATACATCGCATGGATAACGCCCAAGCCGGGTGGCGAGTTTGCAGGTGATATTAAATTCAGCAGGTCTGCCGATGGCGGCAAAACATTTTCTCCCGCAATCCGCGTGAATGATAGCGCAGGTGCGACATCGGTAGGGTTTGAATCAATCGCCGTTTCGCCGGACGGGAAAATATCCATGGCCTGGCTGGACGGCAGGGAAAAGGGGAAGGGTACGTCCGCCACATATTTTGCCGTATCGGTTGACGGCGGAAGAAGCTTTGGTGCAAACCTGCGGTTGGACGCAAACTCCTGCCCCTGTTGCCGCACGGCGCTTACCGCCGGGCCGGACGGCACAATTTACGCCGCGTGGCGCAAGGTTTTTGAAAACGATGTACGGGAGATAGTCCTTTCATCTTCCAGTGATGGTGGCAAGAGTTTCTCCGCGCCTGTTATTGTCGGTAACGACAAATGGGCCATAAGCGGATGTCCGCACCGGGGGCCTTCCCTCGGCGTGGGAGCAGGCGGCGCACTTTTTGCCACTTGGTACTCGGAAGGGGACGGCCTGCCGAAAATATTTCTTGGCGAATCAACGGACGGCGGTAAAAGTTTCTCCAAAGAGGAAATAAAGGTACAAGCCGGTTCGTTTCCCGACCATCCCGCGCTGGCAATAATAAACGGCAAGCCGGTGTTGGCGTGGGAAGAAGTTACGCCTGTAGTCGGAAGAATAATGTTCATGAGGCACAAAGGCGGCGTGGCACAACAGTTTAGCCAAGGGCCGCGCAAATCCGGGTATCCCACTATAGTGTGCAACGCGGCTGTCGGCTTCTTGGCTATCGGCTGGTCTAAGGACGAGATGAAGATAACGAAAACGCTGGTGCGCACCGGGCGCTAAAGGCATGGAACGGTAAAGAGAGGTAGAGATGGATACATTTGACACTGTTTTGCACCCAATTGTTAAGTGGGTAAAAAGCGGCGGGCCTGTTATGTGGCCCATTATCATATCGTCCGTGTACGGCGTGGCGCTGTGCGTGGAGCGGTGGCTCTTCTACCGCAGGGAAGGGGCGGTGCTGGCCGTACGCTGGAAAGAAATAGAGTCCCTGACGGATTACTCGCCAGGCTCCGCCGCCGCGAAGGAGGAAGAACCGAGCCTGGCAAGCAGGCTGTTCGGGCTGGTTGTTGGCAACACCCACTTCGACGAAAAACACCGCGCGGAAATCCTGCAAGTGGCGTTTTTAGATGAAAGTGCGGTGATAGAAAAATATCTCGGCACAGTATCGGTGATAGCGACATTGTTGCCGATGTTGGGTCTTTTGGGTACCATAGGCGGTATGATATCCGCCTTTGGCGGCATAGCCGAGCATGGCGCGGGCGATCCCAAATATGTGGCGGACGGCATATCAAAGGCGCTGGTTGCTACGGCATCCGGCCTTATCTCCGCCATACCGCTTATTTACATACACCAGATACTTGCGGTACGCGCAGACTACCTGACGCGGCGCCTGGATGAATACGTCACTCACCTTGTGCATATCTGCCCGGTGCGGAAGGAGTAGGCGATGTTCCATAAGGTGAAGAAGAGGAAGGGGCCGGAGATAATGCTTGCGCCGCTTATCGACGCAATCCTGTTCCTGCTGTTCTTTTTTATCGCCACCACCGTGTTCCCGGAAAACCTAGGCATACAGGTGGAAAAGCCGAAAGCCGCAACGGGAAAAGCGTTGCCGAAAAACTCGCTTTTGTTCGCGGTCTCAAAGGAGGGCGGATATTACTTCGATGGCGCCATTCGCGAGCCGGAAGAGGTGGGGGAAATTATCCGCTCCCGCATATCCGCAACGCCGGAAACATCCGTGGTGGTGCAGGTGGATAGGCAATCGGTAACTGATAACCTTGTGCGGTTTTTGGATATGGCGCGGAAAGCCGGGGCAAAAAGCATTTCCATCGCCACAAAGTCGGAGGATGAAAAATGAGATACCTTGTTTTCGGCAGGTGGCATGCGGCGCTGGCGGTTTCGCTTTTTGTAAATATCGCGGTGTTCAGCTTCACCTCCCACATGGGAGCGGCGGTTTATGAAACTTCTAATATCGAATATGTGGCGGTAGACCTGATAGGGCAAGCTCCGGAGGCGTATACAGAACCTGTGGCAAAACCTGTGGCGCAACCAAAGCCCGCGCCGATGCAAAAAACAGCCAGGCTCGAAAATGTAGTCGAGCCTTCGCCACAGGCGCTACCGCCGGTTGAGAAAGAAATAGGGCTTTCGGAAACCGCGCCACAGCTTGTAGAAAAAGAAACGGCGCAACCGGAGCCTGCCGTAGCGACTGCCGCAGTTGTGCGCGATGCAGAGGCTACGCCGGTATCCGCGTCCGCGCCACAGCCCGCCTACCATGCGGTTGGGACGCTTACAAAAAAACCGCGTTTTAGCGTGCGGGTGGAGCCTGTTTATCCCGAATCGCTTCGCGCATCTGGCAAGGAGGGGAAAGTGCTGGTGGAAGTTTTCCTAAGCGACCACGGTAGCATAGACGACCTGAAAATAATCCAAAGTGGCGGCGCGGCGCTGGATAACGCGGTGATACGCGCATTGAAGGCGAGCCGCATAGAGCCGGGCTACATGAAAGACAGGCCCGTGCCAGTAAAAGTGCAAATCCCTTTTGTATTCAAACTAAGTTGATTGGCTGGCAGTGGAGCGGCATTATCTGTGCAAAACCGTTACCGGGACACTAGCCTTGCCAGTTCTTCCACTACCGCGTCCAGTAGGCAATCTGTTTGCGTTCCTGCGCCGAGGTTTTTTATCTTCGCCGTCCTGCTCGCCACTTCGTCCGCGCCTATGATAAGGGCGAAGCGCGCGCCGGATTTATCTGCCCGCCCTATCTGGTTTTTCATTCCCAGCGGTTTGTAGGCGCGTTCCACCTTTACCCCGTTTTCGCGCAGTCGGCCCGCTATTTTGTTCGCCTCGTCTGCGGCCTCTTCCATGTAGATTATGAAAACATCCGGGTTGCCGTCCGATATTTCCAGCGGCTGGCCTATGGATTCCATCAGCCGCTCCATGCCCACGGCAAAGCCAGTGGCTGGCACTTGCGGGCCGCCGGAGGTTTTTACCAGGTTATCGTACCTGCCGCCGCCCGCTATGCTGTTTTGCGAGCCTAGCCCCTCTGCCGTTACCTCGAATACCGTGCGCGTGTAGTAATCCAGCCCGCGCACCATGCGGGGGTTGACGTTGTACGGGATGTTTAACTGCGCCAGCCGTTTTTGCAGCGTACCGAAATGCCCGGTGCAATCGGGGCAGTAATGTTTATCTATTGTCGGCGCGTCTGCCACCATCTGCTGGCATTTCTCCACTTTACAATCGAACACGCGCAGCGGATTTTTTTCGTACCGCCCCTGGCAGTTCTCGCACAGCCCTTCCTTCCGCACGGAAAGGTACTCCACCAGCGCGGCCTTGAAAGGCGGCCGGCAGACCTCGCACCCCAGGCTATTGAGGTGGAGCTTAGGCCCCTTGATATGTATGGCGGTGATGAAAAGGTGCAACAGGTGTATCACATCTGCGTCCGCCTCTGGCTCTGCCGCTCCGTAAAGCTCTGCCCCTATCTGGTAAAACTGGCGAAAACGCCCGGCCTGCGGCCTTTCCCTGCGGAACATCGGCCCCATATAAAAAAGCTTTGTAACGCTACCGGGCGGGTGGAACATGGAGTGTTCGATAAATGCGCGGACGCAAGAGGCGGTGCCTTCGGGCCGAAGGGTAATGCTTTCCCCGCCCTGGTCCTCGAAGGTGTACATCTCTTTTTGCACTATGTCGGTGCCTTCGCCCACGCCTTTGGTAAAAACTTCTGTTTTCTCGAATATTGGCAGGACGATTTCCTTAAAGCCGAAACGCGCAAATAAGTCTTTCGCCCGTTTTTCCACCTCGCGCCACGCACCGATGGAGCCGGGGAGGATATCCTTTACGCCTTTAACCGCTTTTATTGCCATGAGTGCGCCTATTAAAACAGAAGGCGGGGATGCTTGGCAACGGAATAGCGGAGGCCGCGACGAAAAATCAAACCGGCACTGTAAAACCGCCATAGCCGACGACGGAGCTTCGCTTCCCCTCAATGTCGCCGCTGGTGGCGTAGCGCACCAGATTAATTTTCTTTGCGCCGTTTTTTTTGCATGCGGATAGCAGTATCGCCACTGCTGGGCCGCCGCACAACGCCCCTTCGCCGACTACACGCGCCATCAGGGCCTTTTCGTCCATGGTTTTTATTACATCTATGGTTTTGTGGTCTGCCTTTCGCGCCGCCTCGTCCGGCATGTAGTGCGTCATATCGGTGCTGGCAACCAGCAATGCGCCGAACTTTTTGGCCGTTTTTGCCACCGCTACCGCAATCTCTTCTACCTCTCCCATATCGTGCGTGTTGGTGCAGATGGCGGCTATGGATATTTTCGGGTTACGCGCAAAAAGGAAAGGCACGATAACTTCCAGGGAGTGCTCCCACGCATGGGCCGCCGCATCGGATTCCATCGTCTCCGAGTTTTCCAGCAGGCTGGCGCACATTTCCTTGTCAATCGGCACTACGCCGAACGGGAAGAGCCAGCCATCTGGATTGTCCAGCGCCACGGAAACGCCAACGCCACGGTGGTTCGGCCCTATCAGTATCACTTTGTCCGGAACCGCGATGGCGCCAAACACCGCCCCCGCAACATGGCCGGAGTAATACCATCCCGCGTGCGGACTTATTACCGCCATTACCTTGTCCGGTTCGCCATCCCCTTCGACCCCAGCCAGGTAGCCATGGATTTCGTTTAGAAGCGCGTCACGGTCGTTAGGGTAGAAGGCTCCGGCTACGGCGGGCGGCCTGATTTTTTTATTCATACATGCTCCAACAAATGTTGCGGTAATTTATTGCGCGTGCCTGGATGTGGACAGGATGTCCTGATACTAAGCTATGACTTTTTTGTAGAGTTGTAAATAGAGTTCTGCGCTCTTCTTCCAAGAGAAGTCTTTTGCCATCCCGTTTTCAACCAGTTTTTCCCACTCTGCTTTTTTGCCGAAAGTTTTCAAGGCTCTTTTGACGGCGGCGAGAAGTGATTTAGCGTCCGCTTTATCGAAGACGAAGCCTGTCCCTTTTCCGGTGGCTGGTCTCCAGTCTTCCACGGAATCTTTTAGCCCACCTGTGGCGCGCACGATGGGTGGTGTGCCATAGGCCATGGAATACATCTGGTTCATTCCGCAAGGTTCGAAAACCGACGGCATTAAAAACATGTCGGCTCCCGCCTCGATGAGGTGAGTAAGCGCATTGTTGTACCCTATCTCCACCGCCACCCTGTCCTGGTGTGCCGCTTGCAAGGCCTTGAAAAACTCCTCGTACTTCGGTTGCCCCGTGCCGAGCGCCACCAGGTAAAAATCCAGTTTCATCATCTCTTCGGCAACCTCGGCCACCAGGTCAAACCCCTTTTGCTCAATGAGGCGGGAAACGATGCCGATAACGGGCTTCTTCGGGTCGTTCTCCAGCCCGAAACGCTTTAGCAGGGCGGCGCGGCATTTTTCCTTGCCGCTTAAATCTTTCCGGCTGAATTTGGCGGGGATGAGCTGGTCTTTCTGCGGGTTCCACTCGTCATGGTCTATGCCGTTCAATATGCCGGCAAGCGATTTTTTGCGTTTGCCTAAAACCTTTTCCAGCCCGAAGCCGAGTTCCGGCGAAAGTATTTCCTTCGCGTAGCTGGGGCTGACGGCGGTGAGCGCATCGGCGAAAAGTATGCCGGATTTCAGGAAAGCCAACATGCCATACATTTCCACACCATCGGCGGTGAACAGCGAGGCGGGCAACCCCGTAAGCTCCATCGTCTCCGGCGGAAAATGGCCTTGGTACGCAAGGTTGTGCAACGAAAGTACGGAGCGCACTCCGTACAGGTAATCGGCTTTCGGCAGGTTTTTCAGCAACGCCGGCACAAGCGCCACATGCCAATCGTTGACATGTATGATGTCCGGCCTGAATTTTAATTGGCGCAAAAGTTCCAACACCGCCAGGTTGAGAAAAATAAACCGTAGTGCGTTGTCCGGGTAATCGCCATTTTGGTCGCCGTAGGGGTTAGGGCGCGAATACAGGCCGTGCTGGCTGATAAAATAAACGCTTGTGCGGCTACCCAGCCGGCCTTTGTAAACGGTGGCTTGGTAGGTGCTGTTGCCCATGTTGGCGGCAATGGCGATGGCGGTTTTTTTCAGCCCGTCCGTTTTGATGGAGCCGTACAGCGGCAACACAACGATAGCCTCGCACCCGATGGCGGATAACGCAGGTGGGAGCGAACCGGCAACATCGGCCAGCCCTCCCGTTTTCACGAATGGGGCAACCTCCGCCGCCGAGAATACGACCTTCAAATTTTCCCCGCCATGGCTTACCTATTTTTGGCCTCTGTAGCCGTATCCTCGGTATAGCTGGAAATGCCGCACCGCCTGGCCTCCCCTGAAGATTTCCACCTCTCCGGCTTTTTCGGCCCTGTCGAACAGGTAGAAAACATCAAGCGGCTCGTCAAACCTGTTGTCCGCCACGAATACAAAATTGCCGCCGACGGGGGGGACGGACTCCGGGAAAAAATCGAACTCGTCCGTTTTTTTGTTCTCGCAAAACACCTTGTGCCGGTGCTGTGTGGAGAATTCGATTTGCGAGCACATCACCCAATGGTGCGCCATCACGAACTTCGCGGGTTGCTCCGGCAGTTTTAGCATTTCGCCATCTATCGCCTTGCCGACGGCATCCCACCCGTACAGTTCGTTGATGATATCGTACTTCGGTTTTATAGGCAGTATCGGCCAAAAGGAGTGGACGTAAACCAACCCTATCATCAGGCCGGAAACGCCAAGCGCGGAGAAGGTGTATTTGCGCCACGCAAGTTTGTTGCGCACGTAAAAAGCGCCCCACGCGATTATAGGCATAAGGTACCCAAAGGCCGCCCAGTGCGGCTCGGAGTCTTTCGACCAAAGCCCGATAAAGTAAAAGAACGCCATGGAAGGGGCGCTCATCCAGAAAACAGTTACAAACCGCTTATCCCCGTCATTGAACAGCGCGTTGCCTATGCGCCAAACCACGTACAAAAAACCGAACCATGCCAGCGGCGACATGTAGAGCGCCTGCCCGCCCAGGAATTCCCCCATGTGCTGCAGGTTGAAATGCTCTTCCTGGTTGCGCTCCACCACATGGAACCGAAAGGACGGGAAATCGTGCAGGTAGTTCCATATTAATACGGGCGAAAAAATAAGCAACCCCACGAACCCGCCCAAGTATATGTGTGGCTGGAGCAGGTGCTTGCGGTATTCCTTGTGCCACCAAAGCATGGCCAATGTGGATGGGATGAGCGGCAACAACATATATTTGCTTAAAAGCCCAGCGCCTATCACGGCTCCGGCGGGGTACCAAAGAAGCGGCCGGTCTTCATCCAATATCCGTATGGCAAGGTAGATGAAGAGCATCCAGAAAAACACCGCAGGTATATCCGGCACCATTTGCAACGCGCCAAAAGAAAAGAGCGGTGAGAGGTTGAAGATAAGCAACGCCCAAAATGCCGTTTCCTCGTCCCTGAAAAGCGCCATCGACGTTTTATACATCATCCAGCAGATGGCCACGAATAAAACGGCGGATGGGAACCTGGTCCAAAACGCGGTATCGCCGCCGATTGCGGTGGAGAGCCGGATAAGCCAAGCCACCATCGGCGGGTGGTCGAAATAGCTGAGGTCCATGTGGCGGGACCATGTCCAGTAGTACGATTCGGAATCGCCCAGCCCTGTGCGTCCCATCATAAAGAGCCGGAAGAGGGTGAACCCTCCCACCAGCATGGAGGAGCGGTTGCGCCAGGTGTGTCCGTTCAGATAGCCACCAGCGCAATGCCTGCGGTGTCGCAAAGCGAGATAACTTCCGGCAGGTCTACCACTACCACCCTACCAGCTTCCACGACCAGCGCCGCCGCGTTATTTTTTGCAAGCCGCCTCACTGTTTCGGAGCCGACAGACGGGATGTCGAACCGCAAGTCCTGGTTTGGCCTGCTGGTTTTTATCATCACAGCCCCGCTACCGCCCAGCGAGCAACCGCGGTCGATGGCGGCGTCGGTGCCTTCCACCGCCTCCACGGCCAACACCACGCCGTCTTTAACTATGACGGTCTGGCCTATTTCCATGCTGGCCATGTCGCGGCATATTTTCATTCCGTATTCAAAATCGGCTTTCAACGCATCGCTGGGCCGGATTTTTCCCAGCACCCCTGCGGCTGGCATAAGAGCCGGAAGCCAGTCGGTCTGTTTTACGATTTCAAACCCTTCGGACTCAAGCTCATCTATGATGGCCAGCATCACGGTGGTATCGTCTTTTTTTATGAGGCGCCCCATCATTTTCAGCGTCCGCATATCCAACTTAATGTTCTCAAAAATAAGTTTTTTTTCTATTTTCCCGATGAGGCAAAGTTTTTTGCACCCGGCATCCTTAAAGTGGGAGATTACTTTTTCCGCCTCACCTATGCCCATAATTTTAAAATCGGCCAACCCTTCCAGGCTTTGGCCTGCTTTGGCGCCAAAAGCGACGGCGACCACAGGTATGCCCCTGCTTTTTGCGGTCTCGCAGACTATGCGCGGAAGGGAGCCGTTACCGGCTATGAGGGCAAGCGGCTCCATCAGCTTTTTGCGCTTCGGTAGCGATCCAAGATATCCAGCGCCAAGCGCAGGGAGCGCAGTTCGCTTTCCACGCTCACCTTCCTGTCGCCGCCATTTACGCAACTTACCAGGTGGCGCAGTTCCAGCTTTAGCGGGTTGTCGCGATGCACAAAAATCCTTTCGGTAATCGATTCTTCCTTATATTTAAGCTGTTGCCGCGTAAGCTCATGCGCGGAGCGCGCCAGGCGATGCACATGGATTTCCTGGTCGGCGAAGTTCAGGAAAACGAAGTTATCAAGGCAGGAAATGGACATATTGCGCAACTTGTTTTGTGTGGCGCGGCTTGCGGTGAAGGTCGCAAGGCATCCATTCTTGAACTTTACCTGCACGTTGACCACATCCTC
>JAHFEI010000331.1 GCA_023248615.1 Nitrospinales bacterium
ACCGAGCAGACGGTGGGCGGCGCGGTTGGCCATTTGGATGATTCCTTTGGTGTCGATGCGCAAAATCCCCTCCGCCGAGGACTCAAGCACGGAATGAACCTCGGCCTCCGATGTGGCAAGCATGGTGGTGCGGTCTTTTACCTGTTCCTCCAGCGAGGCGGTAAGGCGGCGGAGTTCTTCTCCAGACCTGTGGGATTTATCGAGGGATGCCATCAGGCGGCGATAGACAAGGAAATAGTTGAGAGGCACCATAACGGCGGCGAGAGCCGCCACATCGATAAACAGCGAGGTGAGCGGGGAGGTAACGCCGATGGCGGGGAGCAGGAGCATCACGCCTGTTTCGACCAGTAATATCGGTATGACGAGAACGGCGACAGGCCATGCCGAGCCAACGCTACCCGTAACGGAGTCCGCCGCGTTTTGTTCTTGACGGCGTTCTTCCGGTTTCATGGAGCTACTCCTTCTGGGCCGATTGTTGTGTCGAAAGGTTTCCCAGCGCCTCCCGCGCTTCGTTGAAGTCTGGCGAAAGTTTAAGCGCGGTTTCGTACTCGCGCCTGGCGGCTCCTTTTTCACCGGCGTTGAGACAGGCTGTGCCGAGGTTAAAGTGCAGTCCCGGATCGTTCGGGTCGAGTTTCAGCGCCTTGTGGTAATAGCCTATCGCCAGTTGGTGGCGGTTTAGCTGGCGCGAGCAGATGCCGAGGAAGTTATAGAGCCTCGGGTCGGAAGGGTTCACCTCCGCCGCCCGCTCGAACAGCGAAAGGGCCTCGGCGAATATGCCCTGCCGAACGTACGCCTCGGCGGCGGTGCATATTATTATCTGGTTTTCTGGGTCGAACCTTATCGCCTTGTTCAGGCAGAATTTAGCTTTTTCCTCGTCGCCGTCCGCCAAAAAAATTTCAAACATGCTTCCCCAGTCCTCGGCAGTATTGGGGGTGATGTCGACAGCTAGCGCCATAATGCGCGTAGCCTGGCCGTACTCCCCCAGTTTTTTGTAAACCAGAATAAGGTTATTGTAGGCCGCCATCAGTAGCGGATAGATTTTCAGGGCGGTGCGGAACTCGTCTTTCGCCTTTTGCAAAGTGGAGCCGTTTTGCCCGTCGTCTGCCGCAGCGATGTGGGCTTTCCCCAGCCCCACGTACATTCTTGCGTGTACGCGCGACTCTTCTTCGGGAGTGTATTTGCTGATGGATTCGAGGAAGAACCGCTCCGCCTCCCGGTAGTTCCCCTCGCGCAGGTACGCTTCGCCAATCCTCATCGAAATCATGGATGATGTGGGATTGGTTTCCCGTATTTCCAGCAGTTCCTCCAGTTCTTCGAAAGAGCGTCCCGTTTTTTTGTAGGCCAGGGCGAGTAGCTTGTGTCCATCGGCGCACTCCGGGTTGAGGGAAATGGCGGTTTTGGCGTAAGGGATAACCGCATCATACCGGTTGCAACCGGTGTATATCTGGGCCAGGCTGAGGTAAGGCAGGTAGTGCCAAGGGGCATGTTTTTTCAAATGCAGTATTTTTGAGGCGGAGGCGATGTAAATACCATCAAGCTGGGAGGGGAAGTTCACTATCTTTTTTCCGGCGGCAAGGCCAGCCATAAGCCCCTCTATTTCCCGTTTCCGCTCGCGGTTTTCGCACATGACCATATGCACGCATATTTTTTCCAGCGTCTCCTTCAGGCCCGCAGCGGTTACTGGTGCCTCCATCAGGAACGCGTTTTCGGGAAGCGGATTTTTCATGGCCTCCTGTAGCGCCCCCGGTGTGCCGAAAACGATAAACGGCATGCAAGGCGAGAGGTCTTTTCCTTCAAGGATTTTTAACAGTTCCAGTCCGGTTCCCTGGCTTATTTCGTTGGCGGCGATTATCAGGTCGTAGAAGCACCCTTTGGGATGGCGGGAAAGCACGAACATGAGCGATCCCTGGCTGGGGGCTTCCTCGGCGATGGTAAATGGCGCGGGGCTGTCCCCTTGGTCAAAAGGGAGTTCCCTCAAGCAGGAGCGGATATGCATTCTTTCCGCCTGTTTTTCGGCGGTGATCAAAACCCTCATCGACATTTTTATTGTCAGGGACTAATGTTTCCCCTGTCCTTTCCATTGCTGATTTATGTCGCCCAAGTCTTTACATACTGCACAAAAATAGGCATTCCGTCCCATTCTGGCGCAGTTGCAATAAACGGATACCTTCCAAGTGTCCCTATTGTACCACCCCCTGTCTGCATAATTCTACCGGGTATGGTGAAAATGCCTGAGCCAATTTTATCGCGTACTATCTGGGGAACGTCGGCGTGGCGTGGTAATGGGATAGAATATCTTCCGTGAAAGCGCGAAAACTGTTTTTTGAAACGCACAATGAAAAAGAGACCGAAGGTGTTGGCGCGGGACTGGTTCCATTTTTGAGAGAGGGGGATATCCTGTGCCTGCACGGAGACTTGGGCGCGGGAAAGACATGCCTAGTGCGCGGCATCTTGTCCGCCCTCCAGCCGGGCGGCGATGCGCGGGTGAAATCACCCACCTACACCATACTGAACATCTACGAGGGGAATCCGTGCGTTTACCACTACGATTTTTACCGCGTGGAGCATGTGCGCGACATCTACGCATTGGGGCTGGACGATTACTGGGGCAGTGGCATATGCCTCGTTGAATGGCCCAAGAGCTTTTGTTATTCTTTGCCCGGCAGGAAAATAGAT
>JAHFEI010000056.1 GCA_023248615.1 Nitrospinales bacterium
ATGCGTTGGCCCAAAAAGAGGGGCTTAAAGCCAAAGTCCAGCCCTATAAACCGAAATAACCATCCCCCGGTTTTTCGCGGCTACGCAAACCGCACTGGTGCATTTTCCCTGCTCTTGCATTACTATTATCGCTGGCAGTTTGAGAGGTAAATTTAAAAGCATGGGTGTTTCCACCGACGTTTCTCCATCGCAGGCCATGGAGCAAAAAGCTCCGGCCTTTTCTGACAGGATAGCCGCGTCGGTGGAGGCAAGGGTAACCTATTTCCGCGATATCGGGCTTCTGGTAGCCGATTTTTTTATAGCCCTGTTCAAGCTTAAAGGACACGAGTGGCGCTACACCAAGGGCCTGATAATCCACCAGATTATCTTTTCCGGTATTGACACGATAGTTGTCATCAGCGTCGTATCTGCCCTCGTTGGCGGCGTGGTGATGGTGCAGCTTTTGTCCTTCACACCCGGCTTCCAGGCGGATGCTATCCTGATGAAAATAATGGTCGGGCTAATTACCAAGGAAATCGCCCCGATTTTTACCGCGCTGATTTTGGTGGGACGTTCCGGCTCGGCGATTGCCGTCGAATTGGGCGAGATGAAGATCAAGCGGCAGGACGAGGCGCTGGAATCAATGGGCATCGGCATGTCGCAATATTTCCATGTGCCGCGCATCATAGGGCTTGCGGTCTCCAACGTCATGCTCAACGGGTATTTCGTCATAATGGCGCTTGTCTCGTGGCTGGGCATTTCCCTTTTCCAGAAAAACGTGGACATGATGAACATGGTGAACCTGCTTGCGGGGTCGCTTAGCATTTCCGATGTGCTTATTAACGCGTTCAAGGGCGTAGCGCTGGGAACGGCCATCGCTATAGTCTGCATCCACCACGGCATGAGCGTGAAAAAATCCGCAACGGAGATACCGCAACGCACCTCACGGGCGATAGTCGATTCGTTCCTTTTCTGCTTCATCATAGATGCCCTTATTTCCGTCGCATGGTATATGGCCGCATGATACGCCTAGAAAATGTTTCCTACGAGTCTGGCGGCGGCATGGTGGAGGACATATCCTTCCACCTCCATCGGGGCGAAACCGCCGTGATTATGGGGCCGAAAGGTTCCGGCAAAACCGATTTCTGGCAAGTGTGCGTCGGCATGCGCCCCCCCATAAGCGGCGAGGTGTTCCTGATAGGCGAAAGCATCTACACAGGGGCGGGGGAGGTGGCAGACTGGTTCCCGCAAAAAGTCGGCATCATAAGCCAGCAGATGACGCTTCTGGACAACCTTACGGTGCTTGCCAACATCGGGTTGCCGCTTTCATACCATATGGGGCTTACCCAGCCGGAAATGCGCCAAAGGGCAATGCCAGTGCTGGAAAAATTCGGGCTTGCGCCGGTTGCCGAAAAGTTCCCCCACGAAATATCCGACATTGATACGAAAATGACTATGATGGCCCGCGCCGCAATTTCCGGGCAGACGTTGCTGGTGCTGGATGAGCCTACAGCAGGGGATATCGACCCGGTGAGTTTCATGAAAATCGTAGACTCCATAAACAGGTTCCGTAGCGAGGGCATGTCGCTACTGATAACGACAACCTCCCCATCTCTTGCATCCATGAAAGGGGCGGCCTGCTATTATCTTCTCGACTGCACGCTTATACCGCATTCAAGCGTGATGGAAACGCGCGACCCGCTGGTTATCGAATATTTCAGCCAGATACGCAACTACACCGAGCGGCAGAGCCGCGAAATTGGCGAATTCTACAAGTCTATTTTATATTCCTGGAAAAACGCGCAATAATACGCCATGCATTACATCCATAAGCTGACCCAAGGAGAAAAGAAGTTGGCCATTGCCGCGTTCATCGGCGTGCCAAGCGTAATCCTCGTCCTGTTGCTCCTGCTCTGGGCCAACAACCAGGGGATGTTCAAACGGATGATTTCCCTGAAAACCACCACACGCTCCGCCAAAGGAGTGGACAAGCAAACGCCCGTAACGTTTTCCGGCTTTGTCATCGGTAATGTTACGCAGGTGAAACTGCTGGAGCAGGACAACATAGAGCTGACCTTCAGGGTGGAAAGGGAACACGTGGATTGGATACGGCGGGACTCCACCGCGACCGTAGCGGCAGTCGGGTCTTTCATCGGGACGAAGGAAATAAAAATAGACGGCGGCACAAAGGCTTCCCCGCCAGTACGCGATGGGGATACACTTAAGGCCGCGGAGTCGGCGGAGATAGCGAACATAATGGATAGGGTAAATCCCATTATCGACACCGTCGAACGCATCACGCTCCGGATAGATAAAGTGTTGGGGACATTCCCGAATGAGCGGCTGAACAGTTCCGTCAGCGACATCTCCGGCATAATTTCCGATATCAAACACGGCAACGCCACAATAGGCAAACTGGTCAGCACCGACAACGGCGAGTTGTATTCCAAGGTAGAAAAGCTACTGACAAAGCTGAATGACATTTCGCAAAAGGTGGACGATGCCTCCCGCCACTTGCCGGAGACGATTGAAAACGTCACCGAGATTTCCCGCAACGTGAAAACCGGGAGCAAAGATTTACCCGAAATGCAAAAAACGCTACACCAAGTCCTGAAAAACCTGAACCGCGCACTGGACGATATTTCCGCCATGACGCCGGATATACGAAAAACGGTAAAACATGTGGGGGACATGGCGCAGGATGTTTCCAAGGCCACTCCGGCAGTACCAGCCCTGATGGATGACGTGGAACTGGCTCTGAGCGAAACGCTGGTCATGATCCAATCGCTGAAGGCGAGTTGGCCGGTGAAAAACCTCGTCCCGAAAATAAAGGACCAGGCCCCGTTCCAGCCAACGCAACGGCAATCGCCTTACCACGATGCGCCCGTAGCGCCCAAGATCGTGCCGGAACCGATGCCACAGCCAACACCGAATGATGCCGGTGCCGCACGATGAAACGGCTTTCCATCGCGGCGCTATGCATCCTGCCATTGTTGGCCTGCGCCTCTTCCGAAAACGAGAAGATGCAAATCGCCCGGCTCTCTCCCGCCGAAAAAATGGTGCAACGTGGCGATGAAAGCCTGCAAAAGGGCAACTTGCGTGACGCAAAATACCGGTACGCCGTTTCCCTGCGCCTTATGCAAAAAACCGACGACCTTAAGGGGATGGCCGGGCTGTACCTGAAATACTCCAACCTGTCGCTTCTGGAGGGAGACCTGGAAAACGCCCGCCGCTTTTTCGATAGCGGCAAAGTGATTGTGGAAAAGGAAAACTATTCAAACCTGAAGGCCGAAACCGCGATTGCCGAGGTTTCGCTTCTCATCTCCGAAGGCAAGGGGGATGCCGCGATGAAAGCCGCGCAAGCCGCATTGCAAAAGGCCCCGACGGGCGATAAGGGAAAACTGGCGAACGCTTTGGGAATAGCGGCGCTGGCCCAAAACGACCTGACCGCCGCGAAGGGGCATTTCGAACAGGCGCTCTCCGTAGGTATAACCGCCAAGGACGCTTCGCTTGAATCCGTAGCTCGCGTGAACCTGGCCCAGTTGCTTCTCAAATCCGGCGATTACGACGGCGCGATAACGCATCTCCAACGGTCGCTGGAACTGGAAAAACAGGCGGCGGCAACTGTATCTATCGGCGACACGTTACACCTTGTTGGCATGGCGTACGAAGGGAAAAAGGATATGCAAAATGCCGCCTACTTTTATCGCCGGGCGTTGCAGGTTAACCTTCAGGGAGACATGCCAAAAAAAGTCGAGGCAGACAAAGATGCAATATCCAGGGTAGAAACCAGCCCAAAGCCTGCCGTCGCCGAGCCGAAATAAAACTTGAGGACTGACTTATGAGCCAAACAAAAGGAACTGTCGGCATAGCTGGCGCCGGGATTCTGGGAAGGCTTATTGCCTGCTACTGCCTGGAAGACGGTTGGAACGTAACAATCTTCGATGAAGGGGCGGAGTCCCCATGCCCAATGGCGGGAATCACGGCCGCCGGAGCCGCCGCGCAAAAATGCGGTAGCGGCGGATGCCCGTCCCCAAGCTATGTGGCGGCAGGAATGTTGGCTCCATATTGCGAGATGAGATACGACGAGCCGATTGTGCCGAGGCTTGGGCGGGAATCGCTGGACATGTGGTCTGATATCATCAAGAAAGTTGGGGGGGATGTTTTTTCGCAAAGGGCGGGAAGCCTGGTTGTGGTCCACCAGCAGGATAAAAACGAATTTTTACGCCTTAAACATATGGTGGAAACCTTCACCAAAGAGCCGGTGATGGAGCATGTAAAAGGGGCGGCGCTACGGGAGTTGGAACCGGAAATCGACCCCCGCATAACAGAGGGCCTGTACTTCCCTCTGGAGGGGCAGGTAGATTCTAGGGGTATGATGGCCGCGCTAGGTAGCCATCTGCGCAAAAGCGGAGCCGAACTGAACTTCAACACCAAGGTCACCAGTATTGAGCCGAACAAGATAACAACACTTTTCGGCTCTTTTGATTTCGACTGGGCGCTGGATTGCCGTGGCATGGGCGCAAAAGCCGACCTGAAGGGGCTTCGTGGCGTGCGTGGCGAAATTATTATTGTGCACGCTCCGGATGTGAACCTAAACAGGCCCGTCCGGCTTATGCACCCGCGCTACCCTTTGTACATTGTACCCAGGCCGAACCATGATTATGTGGTTGGTGCGACTTCCATAGAAAGCGAAGACCTTTCGGAAATTTCCGTAAGGGGTGCGCTTGAGCTACTCTCCGCCCTTTACTCGCTTCACACAGGTTTTTCCGAGGCGAGGATAATAGAGACCGCTACCCAACTCCGCCCTGCATTAATGGACAACTCGCCAAAGATTTTTCACGGCAAGGGGCTTTGTCGCATAAACGGGCTGTACCGGCACGGCTACCTTATTTCTCCCAAGATCGCCCGGTTGGTGGCATCCTACTTAAGCGAAGGAAAAGCGGAAAGCGGATACGAAGCGCTTTTCGAGACCGCGGGCAAATGAAAATTTTAGTGAACGGAAAGCCGCAGGAAGCGAGTGGTGGCATCACCATAAAAGACATTCTTGCAAAAATGGGCGCAGACACAAGATACCTTGCGGTTGCCGTTAACGGCGATTTTGTGCCGCGCTCGGAACATGGCAAAACGGAAATAAGGGATGGGGACGACATAGAAGTCGTATCCCCGCAAGCGGGGGGATGACTATGTGGGAAATTGCCGGGACTAAACTGCAAAGCCGACTTATGATAGGCACTGCGCGATACCCTTCGCCGGAAATAATGCAGAAGGCCATCGAGGCCTCCGGCGCGGAGATAGTCACCGTCTCACTGAGGCGGCAAGGCTCGCAGCCGGGCGCACAAAACGTTTTCTGGGATATCCTGCGCTCCATGCCGGTAAAGCTTTTGCCCAACACCGCAGGGTGCCATTCGGTGAAGGAAGCTGTTGCAACCGCGCAGATGGCGCGTGAACTGTTCGGCACCAACTGGATAAAGCTGGAAGTGATAGGCGACGATTACAACCTCCAGCCAGACCCGTTCGGCACCGTGGAAGCGGCGAAAATTTTAACTGATGACGGGTTTGAGGTTTTTCCCTATATGACGGACGACCTGGTGCTGGCGGAAAGGCTACTGGACGCCGGATGCAAAATGCTTATGCCATGGGCCGCTCCTATCGGCTCCGGGCTAGGCATCATCAACCCCATGGCGCTGAAAACCATCCGGCAACGATTTCCCGGCGTGCCGGTGATTGTCGACGCCGGGCTTGGCAAGCCGTCACACGCCGCGCTGGCGATGGAGATGGGATTTGACGGCGTTTTGCTTAACACCGCCGTGGCGATGGCGGAAGACCCGGTGAAGATGGCGCAGGCGTTCGCGCAGGCTATCAACGCTGGCAGGCTGGGGTACGAAGCGGGCCTTATGCCATCGCGTGATTTTGCCACCCCTTCAACGCCCGTGGTGGGAACCCCCTTCTGGCACGAGAACCGTTAGCGGGCTGTTAGTGTAGTGTCCCGGGATTTCCTTTACAATACAGAACATGCTTCAACGGGTTGTGGTAGCAACGGGATTTATTCTGTTGTTGCGCCCTGACGGGTGCAAGACCGACTAAAGTCCGTCGCTACCGAAACATATCGATCCTTATGTAAAGCCATTACTGGGACACTACATTAGCGCAGTAGTGTCCGGTTAAAAAAGGGCGGCCTGTACTGGTTCGGTATCTGTTCGGCGGATTTTGTCTGGGGCGAGGGTGAGGATATCGACGAGGGATTTATGGTCAAGGAGCGTTTCGCGTGTAACGCGGCTTAGCATGTTATGCAAAGGTCTCCTTTTAAAAGGGGGTGTCACACGCTCATTGCACCACGTTTGAAATTTGAAATCGGAGTGGCATACAACGGTGCCTATGTCGGCCAAGGGAGTAAATCCCCTTTCATCCGGGGTTCAATGCCCCTCCGACGCTTTTTGTTCCACTGTGCCGCGCAGGGGAGTAAAATCCAGCAATGAGGTTTTTACCGCTGGCCATTGCCACCCTGTTATTCCTATCCGCCTGCACACGCCCATCGTTGCCGCCAAACACTCTGGTGGTGGGGGTGGAAACCGGCCCGGCATCGCTAGACCCCCGATATGCCACCGACGCGACATCGGTAAATGTTTGCGGCCTCATCTACGCCAGCCTAATGCGGCAGGACGAAAACATGGAGCAACATCCGCACCTTGCCCAATCGCTGGCGCAACCAGACCCGCTTACCTACATCATCAAACTCCGCCTTTCCGTGCAATTCCACAACGGCAGGGAGCTTACCTCCGCCGATGTGCGCTACACGCTTGAATCGATATTGCACGGCGTCCCCGCTTCGCCGCTGAAAGGGCAACTGGGTAACGTGGCCTCGGTGGAAAATCCGGATTCGTTTACGGTAATAGTGAAACTGAAAGAGCCGTTCGCCCCGTTTGCGGGGAACCTCACGTTCGGAATAGTGCCGGAAGGTTCCGGCGACCTCTCGAAGCACCCGGTCGGCGCGGGGCCGTTCCGGTTTGCATCTTACGTGCGCGGGCAGAGGCTGGCGCTGGTGCGCAACGAAACCTATTTCGAAAAAAGGCCTGCGCTTTCCGGCGTGATATTCAAGGTAGTGCCGGACGAGACGGTACGCCTTTTGGAACTGAAAAAAGGTAACGTGCATATCGTAACCAGCCCCATTACCCCGGCGGTGCTACCCTGGCTGGAAAAGCAGAAAAATATCGTGTCCCTAAAACGGGTGGGAACCAACGTGTCCTACATCGGCTTTAACCTACGCGACCCCGCGCTGAAAAACCTGCGGGTGCGGCAGGCGATAGCGCATGCCATAGACAGGGACGCGATAATAAAACACCTGCTGAAAAACCTGGCGGTGAAAACGGAAACTATTATCGCGCAGGACAACCTCTTCCACGCGCAGGGGCTGGCGCAGCATACATACGACCCGGAGATGGCGAAAAAACTTTTAGATGAAGCCGGATACCCCGACCCCGGCAACGGACAGCCGCGCCTGACGCTGGTTTTTAAAACATCGAAAAATCCTACGCGCCAGAAGCTGGCGGAAATATACGCAGAGCAACTGCGCAAGGTCGGAATACAGATGTCGATTAAGAGCTACGAGTGGGGAGCATTTTTTGCCGATATCAAAAACGGAAACTTCCAGCTTTTTTCGCTTACATGGGTAGGGATTGCAGACCCCGATATCCTGCGTTTTATTTTCCATTCGCAAAGCCCGCCGCCGGAAGGAGCGAACCGCGGCGGGTACGAAAACCCGGCGATGGACGCATTGCTGGATGGCGGGAGGCGGGAGCCGGATATGGCGAAACGGAAACCTGTTTACGATGCAATACAGAAGATACTCTCGGAAGACCTGCCGTATATTACGCTTTGGACCTCCGTAAACGTGGCGGCGGTGGATAAGCGGGTGAAGGGGTTTGTGGTGCGCCCGGATGAGAGCCTGGATTCGCTGGCATCGGCAACGCTGGATGCGGAAAGCGGAGAAGGAAAATAGCATGAGAAGATTTTTAATAAAAAGGGTTGCCGGGCTTTTCCCCAGCGTGCTCGGCGTGGTGACGCTGGTTTTCTTAATGGTGCATCTCATCCCCGGCGATCCGGTGGAGATAATGCTTGGCGAAACGGCGATGGCGGCACAAAAGCAGGCGATGCGGAGCGAGCTGGGGCTGGACAAGCCGATAGCTGAGCAGTACGCCAGCTACCTTTCGAACCTTCTGCGTGGCGATTTGGGAAAATCCATTAAAACAGGCGAACCGGTTTTTGCCGAGATTGCCTCGCGCTGGCCAGCAACGATGGAGCTTGCGCTGTTTGCGCTACTCGTGTCGTGGGCCGTATCTATCCCGCTGGGGGTGCTGGCGGCGGCGCGGCGAGGTACGCTGGTGGATAAAGGCTCGCTGTTCTTTTCGATGCTCGGCGTCGCCATGCCAAACTTCTGGCTGGGGCCGCTTTTGATACTCGTGTTTTCCATCTGGCTTGGGTGGCTACCGGTATCGGGCAAGGACGAAGCCCTTAGCATAATCCTGCCCGGCATCACGCTTGGCGCAGGGGTGGCCGCGCTGATGGTGCGCCTTACGCGCTCGTCTGTGCTGGAGGTGATTTCCGAGGAGTACATAAAAACGGCGCGTGCGCGTGGGTTGCCGGAATGGCAGGTCTACCTGAAACATGCGTTGTCTAACGCTATGCTACCGGTGGTAACGGTGATGGGGTTGCAGTTGGGCGCGCTCCTTTCCGGCGCGGTGATAACGGAGACGATTTTCTCCTGGCCCGGCGTTGGCAGGCTGATGATAGACGCGATAGAATCGCGCGATTATCCGATGGTGCAAGGATGCGTGCTTAATATCGCGCTGTGCTATGTGGCGGTTAACTTTTTTGTGGATGCGGCGTACGCCATGATTGATCCGCGTATCCGGCTGGAACGATGAAAACGGCGCGGTACATCTTCTTACGGCCAGGCTTGGCGATAGGCGTTTTCATTCTCGCCTTTACGGGGCTTGTGGCATTGCTCGCGCCATGGGTTGCGCCGCACGATCCGTTCGAGCAGGAGCTTTTGTTCGGGCTTGGCACGCCATCCGCCGGGCATATCATGGGGCGCGATCTCTTGGGGCGCGACGTTTTCAGCCGCATCATCCACGGCTCGCGCATCAGCTTTTCCGTCGGGTTCATCGTTATCGGCATAAGCGCGTCTTTCGGGATTTTTGCAGGTAGCGTAGCTGGCTCTATCGGTGGGCGGGCGGAAATGCTGTTGATGCGTATTATGGATATGGCGCAAGCCTTTCCGGGGCTGTTGTTGGCTATCTCCATCATGGCGGTGCTGGGGCCGGGCTTCGGCAACCTTACGCTGGCGCTGTGCCTTACCGGGTGGGTGAACTTCGCCCGCCTTACGCGGGGGCAAATACTTTCGTTGCGGGAGCGGGAGTTCGTGACCGCCGCCATTGCAAGTGGCGCTGACAGGACGCGGCTGGTTTTTTTCCATTACCTGCCAAACGCCGCCGCGCCGCTATTGGTGGAGGCCACGTTTGGGCTGGCCTCTGTCATTGTTGCGGAAGCGGGGCTTGGCTTTTTGGGGCTTGGTATACAGCCGCCCGCGCCAAGCTGGGGCTCTATGCTTAACGAGGGAAGGCCGTTCCTGCTTATTGCGCCGCACCTTACGCTTTTTCCGGGGCTATGCCTGCTACTGTTGGTGCTGGGAGTAAACCTTGTGGGAGACGCCCTGCGCGACATGCTGGACGTAAAAATATAACGCGGGGAACCTGCTGTTAGCAGAAGAAACGGCTTAATCGGGAAGGGGAAAAACTCGCATTCAACCATCAGTAATTGTATGCTACCTTGTAGTGGTAGTTATAAACCGGATAGGAGCCTGAAATGATACCGATTAAATATGACATTATAGTCCACAAGGAAGACGAAACCTTTGTCGCATATTGCCCGGAGCTTGATAT
>JAHFEI010000057.1 GCA_023248615.1 Nitrospinales bacterium
CGCTTTTTGTTCGTAAAGAGCCTTCCGGCGGTTGAAATCGCTTTGCGCCTTTTGCATTTCCTCATCGCGTAGCGAAACGTTAGACCGGGCGGCGGCAACCTTGTCCAGCAGGCTTTTCACATTGTGCACGGACTGCGCCAGCTCCACCTTCGCCTTCTCAAGCGATATGGAGGCATCGGTATCGTCCAGCCGCACCAGCACCTGCCCTTTCTTTACGAAGTCGGTGTTCTCCGCGCTGATGGCCACCACGGTGCCGGATACTTGCGGCTCTATGCCCATCAAAACTCCCGTTACATATGCGTCGTCGGTAGTCTGGCGGAACTGCGCGATGAACCACCAGTAGTAGGCATACGAAATGCTGGCGACGGCAAATAAGGATATTATTTTTATAAGTAGCGCGGCCCGTTTCCGGTTCACGTCTACTGCCGTACCAAGACCCGGTATTTCTTCAGCCACGGCACTCCTTTTTTAGCGGGGCGTGATAACCATCCGCAGATATAGTTGACACATCAACGATGCCAAGATAACAATTCCCGGCAAAATAGTCAATGTCGTGGCCCACGGGGGCTGTTAGGCTTTTATGCGGCGGTTATATGTACGGCGAATGCCAACAGCTTTTCCACGGCACGGATGCCGCGCGTTTCGCCTTTTTCCACAAAAAGCATGTCGCCAGCCGTGACTTCGTGTTCTTTTCCGTCCACGGTCATTACCGCTTTTCCGCTGACGATGTAGAAAACGCCGGTGCCGCTTGGATGTGGCGGGATTTCCTGCCCCGGGTTCATGCAGATGAGCGGCGTTTTGTAGTGTGGGTTTGCGCGCAGTATCTGCGGCGCGAACTGGTCGGCGTATACTGCCCTATCGTTCAATTTGATAAGTTCCATTTTTCCTCCATTGTCGGTTTCCGATTTTGTTGTAGCCATAGTGTATGCCCATCCGCCTTTTCCGGGCATGACAAATATCAACAGGTTAATAACAGCGCAATCAATATCCCAAACTGTCATGCCCGTGCAAACGGGCATCCAGAGCCTGGATTCCCGCTGGAGTTTACCCCGTGCTGGACACGGGGCGGGAAAGCCGTCCTTTCTCGCTTATTGCATTATTTATGCAGATGCCAATAATCTCCGGGCAGGATTGGCATGCTACCCGTCTGGCGTATTGGCTCGGAGCCAACTGCGCCAAACAAAAAGCCCGGTTAGGCTAAAGAAAGCTTTCCAATGGGTAAAAATGTGATAAATTAGACCTTAATATGAAATGCCCTAAGTGTAACTACTCAAGTTTCGAGTATCTCGGATCTTGCAAAAAGTGCGGCAACGACCTCACCTTGCACAAGACCGAGCTAGGTATTGATTTCCCGCCACACGCAAGCCTCGGCATTGCCGCCTTCCTGCGGGAAGAGTCTGGCGGCGTTTCGTCTGCCACCGCTACTGCCGTGGCGGAGGAGCAAGTGCGCGATTCATCCACGGGCATTGACGCAGACCTCATGTCCGGCACTTCGGGAATAGAGGCTTCGCTCGCGTCCGACACCAATTTCGGCGACTTGGGAGCCGGGATAGACTTGGAGGGTGGGGATGAGGTAGACCTCTCCGGCATCGGCGAATCCTCAGATGAAACAGCATCCATAACACTTCCGCCAATCGAGGAAGATGAGATAAGCCTTGGCGAAGATAAAGGGACGGCAGGTACGGGTAAAGATGGCTTTGATCTGGGTGATTTCGAACTGGACCTCGGCGAAACGGAAGAGGCCATGGCTCCCGCCGCTTCCGGAGCCGTAGTGGAGCAGGAATTAGACCTTGGCGATATGGACATAGGAGTTGGAGAAGAAAAAGCCGCGCCTGTCGCTCCGGCTGAAGGAGTCCATGACGATTTTGGCCTAGATCTTGGCGACCTAGACCTGGGAGATATGGAACAGGGTGGAGCCGGGGATAAAGAACCGGAGGAAATGAGCGGGACGGATGCCATAGAAGCGCTTGGCACCACTGGCAAGATGATCTCGCCAGACGAAACCGGTTCGTCTATAGAGCTGGATATTGGCGATGCAAGCGTGGTGGAAGAGCCTAAGAAGCAGGTTTCGGAAAAAGATGCGCAGGAAGAATTCTCGCTCGATGGCATGGATATCGACCTAAGCGACCTCGACCTGTCCGGCGAAGGGGATGCGCCCGAAGGCGGAAAAGAAAAGAAGCCGGAAGGTAAAAAAGATAAAAAAGAAGACGATTTTGAAATAGACCTTAGCGACCTTAAACTTGAATAACCAGAGTTTTTCGGGAGCCATCACCTTCGATGCCGCCCCGCAACCCACAGATAGCCCCGCCGCCTGCCCACCGGTTTATGCCGGGTTTGTACGCAGGGCGATAGCGTTTTTCATAGACCAGTTGGTTATTCTCTTCTTCTTGTACCTAACTGGCTGGGGCGCATTTTCGCTTAACCGGATTTTACAAGGCCCCGATGCCAGCCCGCTTCGCATAACCCTTGGGCTGATGCTTTTCTGCGTTGCCTTCCCATTTACCTACTTCGTGTATTTTCACGCTAACGGTGGACAAACCCCCGGAAAAAAAGCCCTTGGAATAAAGGTGGTAGAGCAGTCCGGGGCAGAGGCGAATTGGGGACAGGCGCTACTTCGTAGCGTGGGGTACATATTCTCGTCCATGTTTTTCATGCTGGGGTTTTGGTGGTCTGCGTTCGACCGGCGGAGCCAGGCTTTGCACGATAAAATTGCCGGTACGGTAGTGCTGGAAATTTGAATTTTTCCTCCATATAATACCCGCTTCGGTTACACCGGATTATTGTGTTAACTTGGCATCTTTGCGCCAACATAAAATAGTGTTTTTGCTTTTTTAAGGAGACATGATGAAAAAGAGCTATCTTCTCTCGCCCGGCCCGACACCAGTCCCGGAAAGGGTGCTGTTGGCTATGGCCCAGCCCGTGATACACCACCGCACACCGCAGTTCAGCGGAATATTCGCGCAGTGCGCGGAAAAACTTAAAGGGCTGTTCAACACCAAGAACGATGTGCTGATACTTTCGTCATCCGGTACTGGCGCCATGGAAGCGTCCATCACCAACTGCTTCTCCAAAGGGGAGAAGGTGCTGGTGGTTAATGCCGGGAAGTTTGGCGAACGCTGGGGCAAGATAGCCGAAGCGTACGACCTGAAGGTGCAGTGGATGAATATAGTGTGGGGCAACGCCGCCGATCCCGCCGCCGTGAAGGCCGCGCTGGATGCCGACCCGGACATAAAGGGCGTGTTTATACAGGCGACGGAATCCAGCACTACCGTGAAACATCCCATCAAGGAAATAGCGGCGATAACGAGGAGCCGCGACGTGCTTTTGACCGTGGATGGCATCACCGGCGTTGGCGTATTCGACATCCCGATGGATGAATGGGGCGTGGACATACTTATATGCGGCTCGCAGAAGGCGATGATGCTACCGCCGGGGCTTTCGTTTATCGCGCTTGCCGACAGGGCATGGGCGCGGGCGGACAAGGCGAAGAACAACAAGTTCTATTTCGACCTTAAGAAAGAGCGCAAAAACCTGAAGGACAAGACCACGGCGTACACGCCCGCAGTATCGCTCATTTACGGCTTGCAGGAAGTGCTGGCCATGATGGAAGAGGAAACCTATCCGAAGCTGTTCGAGCGCCACGCGGCATTGGGCCTGGCGGTTCGCGCCGGCACAGGGGCGCTGGGCTTGAAACCCGTTACCACGCATTACACCGAGGGGATGACCGGCGTATTCCTGCCAGAAGGGCTGGACGGCAAGAAGTTCGTGAAAGTGCTTCGCGACAGCTTCGGCGTCACCTTCGCCGGTGGGCAGGACGACTGGGCTGGCAAGATAATACGGATAGCGCACCTCGGCTATTTTACGGAGTTCGACATGGTAATTGCCCTGTCGTCCATAGAGATGGCGTTGGACAAATTCAAGGTGCCGGTAAAATTCGGCGCGGGCGTTGGCGCGGCGCAGGAAATTTTGCGCGACCGTTTTGAGGTTAAATAATATGGCCGACACAAAAAAGAAATTCAAGGTGCTGGTCAGCGACGACGTTTCGGAAAACGGCATAGAGATACTCCGTAAAAGTCCCGTACTCGAAGTTGACGTGAAGATAGGGATGAAGAAGGACGAACTCCTTAAGGTAATAGGGGCGTACGATGGGCTCATAATCCGCTCCGCCACAAAAGTTACGGCGGACGTGGTAGCCGCCGCCACCAACCTGAAAGTGGTGGGCCGCGCCGGAGCAGGAGTGGATAATGTGGATATCGCCGCCGCCAGCAAGCGCGGCATAGCGGTGGAGAACACCCCCGGCGGAAATACCGTAACCACCGGCGAGCATGCCGTGGCGCTTATGTGCGCACTGGCGCGAAACATACCGCAGGGGACAGCATCCACAAAGAGCGGAAAGTGGGATCGCAAGCTCGTCGGCGTGGAGCTGATGGGCAAGACGCTGGGCGTTGTTGGCATTGGTCGCGTCGGCTCAATAGTGGTGAAACGCGCACAGGGATTCCAGATGCACTGCATAGCGTTCGACCCGTTCATATCGAAGGACAAGGCGGAGGAATTGGGAGTGGAATTGGTGGAGTTGGACGAGTTGTACCGTCGCGCCGATTTCATATCCGTGCACTCGCCGCTTACCCCGGAAACCAAGCATATGATAGCGGCCAAGCAGTTTGCCATGATGAAAGAGGGGGTGCGGATAATTAACTGCGCCCGTGGCGGCATAATAAAGGAAGACGATTTGGCCGATGCGATAAAAAGCGGCCACATTGCGGGAGCCGCGCTGGACGTGTTCGAGCAGGAGCCGCCTGCCGCCGATAACCCGTTGCTGGCGCTTCCGCAGGTAGTCTGCACACCGCATCTGGGAGCCAGCACCAACGAGGCGCAGGAAAACGTAGCCATAGCTATCGCGCACCAGGTGGTGACGTTTTTTGAAGAAGGGATTATCCAAAACGCCGTAAACGTCCCGGACGTAGACCCCGAAGTGCTGAAGAAGATCAAGCCATACCTGTCGCTTGCCGAAAGGCTTGGCAGGTTCCTGGCGCAGATATCTACGCAGGGGGTAAAGGAGATAGAGATAGCGTCCAGCGGCGATATCGCGGATGTTGACATGAAACCGCTCGCCACCTCGGCTCTTAAGGGGTTCCTCGGCGTTTTCGCGGGGGATGATATAAATTTCGTCAACGCGCCGTTTGTGGCAATAGAGCGCGGCATATCGGTGAAGACGACCATAAGCAAAATGGCGCACAATTACGCCGGGTTGCTTACCATTCGCGTAAAGACGGACGAAGGGGAGCAGAGCATCTCCGGCACGATATTCGGCAAGACCGAGCAAAGGATTGTGAATATCAACGGCACGCACATAGAGGCGATTCCGGAAGGGAACCTGGTGGTGTTTACCAACGTGGACAGGCCGGGGGTTATCGGGGCCGTTGGCTCCTACCTTGGGCAAAAAGGGATAAACATAGCGCAGTTTCACCTTGGGCGCACCGGGCCTTTGAAGGAAGCCATAAGCATCGTTAACGTGGATTCCGAACTGGATAAAAGCGTTATCGAGGGGATACTTAAAGTTCCTCACCTGCTGAAGGCGTGGGTGATAAAGCTTTGAAACCCAACCTGACCGCCATCCCGCAGGGTACCCGGACATTCCTGTTCGAGGAAGCGGAGCTTAAGCGCAGGATAGAGCAGGAAATTTACCTCAGGCTAAAAGAGAAGGGTTTTCAGGAGATTGTCACCCCTTTGCTGGAGTACTACGATGCGGCGGTGGTGGGACTGAGCGATGACGGGCGCAACCGAGTTGTGCGGTTCGCCGAGGAGGAATCCGGCAGGTCTATAGCGCTTCGCGCAGACATCACCTCGCAGGTCGCCCGCTCTGCCGCCACGCACCTTGCCAACCAGCCGTTGCCGCTAAAGCTTTGCTACAACGGCCCGGTTTTCCGGCGCACGCAAAAAGGCAAGGGGGAGCAGTATGTGCTGAACCAAAGCGGGATGGAGATAATCGGCGATGCTACGCCGCTTGCGGATGCGGAGATAATAGCCGCCATCATGACCATTATGGATGCGGTAAACCTGAAGTCTTACACCATTTCCCTAGGACATGCGGGGATAATAGGCTCGCTCATCGGAAAAATTAACCCGGCATCCGTCAATGGAATTAAACTGGCGCTTGCAAAAAAGGACAAGGCGGAGCTTGAGGGGCTTTTGAAGAAAAGCGGGGCGGATGCGTCGGTATCCGGGAAAATCGTGGAGCTTGCCGGGATGTTCGGCAAATACGAAGATTTTACGCATAAGTGGAAGGATATCGAACGCCTTTGCGCCGGTGATGCTGAAGCGATGTCGGGGCTTCAAAACCTGAAGTTGTTTTTGGGGGCGGTAGAGTCATCCGGGTTTGCAAATGATGTGGGTACGCTCACCATTGACTTTGGAGAGATGCGCGGGTTTGGTTACTACACCGGGATTATCATGGAGCTTTTCTCGGACTCCGGGCTGGCGCTGGGCGCCGGGGGAAGGTACGATAACCTGGTTGGCAGGTTCGGTAAAAACCTGCCTGCGGTCGGTTTTGCGTTCGACGTGGATAAAATGATGGAAGCGGTCATGCGGGAGCATTCCGGTACTGAGCTAAAAGAGCTCATGGCGAAACTCGGTAAATAAGGGGAAAGCGGTATGGCTGTTAATGTAATAGTTGGCATGCAGTGGGGCGACGAGGGGAAAGGTAAAATCGTCGACATCCTGAGCGAAGACCACGAAATAGTGGCGCGTTACCAGGGCGGTGCAAACGCCGGGCATACCGTGGTTATAGCCGGAAAAAAATTCGTGTTGCATCTTGTCCCATCCGGCATTTTGCGCGACGGGAAAATATGCGTCATCGGTTCTGGCGTCGTTGTAGACCCGGAATCGCTTTTCGCCGAGATGGAGCAACTGCACGCTGGCGGAGTAAAAACGGACGGGCGGCTTGTCATCTCGCCACGCGCACACTGCATATTGCCGGTACACAAGGAAATAGACAAGGCCAACGAGGCCAAGAAGGGACAAAAAAAAATCGGTACCACCGGAAAAGGTATAGGCCCGACGTACAGCGACAAGACCGGGCGGCTGGGCATACCGATGTTTTACTTCGCGGACGACGCGAAACTCAGGTCGGCCATAAACTCGTTGCTGGAAATAAAGAACTCGTTGCTGGTGAATTTCTATTCCGCCAAGGCGCTGGATCCGGAAAAGGTTTACGGCGAGGTGAAAGCGTTAGCCGCCAAAATGGCGCCTTTCATAGGCGACACGCGCAAAATACTCAACGATGGGATTAAAGACGGAAAAAATATCCTGTGCGAAGGCGCACAGGGGACAATGTTGGACTTGGATCACGGGACATACCCATACGTCACCTCCTCGTACACCATCTCCGGCGGGGCTTGCGTGGGGCTGGGCATACCGCCGAACCGGATAGGCAAGATTATCGGTGTGGCGAAAGCGTACACGACCCGGGTTGGCGAAGGGCCTTTTCCCACGGAGCTTACCGACAGCGTTGGCCAGCACATACAGGAAGAGGGGAACGAGTTCGGCGCCACCACAGGCAGGGCGCGGCGGTGCGGCTGGTTCGATGGCCCGGTGGCGCGATACGCGACGGAGATTAACGGCATAAATGAAATAGCGCTTACCAAATTGGACGTGCTGGACAAGCTGAAAACCCTGAATGTTTGCGTGGCCTACAAGGTGGGCGGGAAAACAGTGGAAAGGATATCCGACGACCTTTCGATATTGGAAACAGCCCAGCCGGTCTACCGCGAGTTCGATGGATGGAATTGTAGCACCGCCGGAAGCACGCTGTATTCACAGCTTCCAGACAAGGCAAAGCTCTATATCGATTTCTTGCAAGAGCAGTCCGAAGCCGCAATAAGCATCATTTCCACCGGACGGGGCAGGGAAGCAACCATAGTTCTTGGCCGATGATGCGCCGTCCCTTGGCCGGTGGTGTGTGGAACGTTTAGGAGCCATCCGCTGAAAATGGAAAAAGACCGCGCTATTCTTTTTGCCGATTCGCACGCGCATTTGAATAACCCGGATTTCGCCGCCGACCTGGGAGAAGTGGCAGAAGCCGTGCGCGACATGCTGGTGCTTAACGTGGCGTACGACCTAGACTCCGCACAAAAGGCTATTCTGCTGGCGGAAAAATATCCAAACATGTATGCCGCCGTGGGGGTACACCCAAATGACGTGGAGAAGATAACCGACGCTGATTTTGGGCGCATTGCGGAAATGGCAAAGCACCCTCGCGTTGTCGCCATTGGCGAGACGGGGCTGGATTACTTCCGCAACCGCTCTTCGGTGGAAGCGCAAAAAAACTCGCTCCACCGGCACCTGCGCATTGCCGCAGATGTTGGCAAGCCGGTGATTATCCACTGCCGCGATGCGTTTGCCGATATCCTTCCGATACTCAGGGAAGAGGCGAAAACCGGCGGCGTGCTACACTGTTTTTCGGAAGGCCCCGCCGAAGTGCGCGAGGGTGTGCGGCTCGGCTTCCACATATCCTTTGCCGGGAATGTAACCTATCCAAAAGCGGAGAAGCTACGCGAGGCGGCGAAGGTGGTGCCGCCGGAATACCTGATGGTGGAGACCGATTGCCCGTACCTTGCCCCGCAGTCCGTGAGGGGAAAACGCAACGACCCGCGCAACATACCCGAAACGGCGAAAACGCTGGCGCAGGTGCGTGGCGTGTCGTTGCATGATATTGCGCGTGTGACGACCCGCAACTTCGAAAAACTTTTCCTGCGCAAAATGCCACAAGAGGCGGAAATAGTTTATATGATACGCAATTCGCTGTATGTGAACATCACGCGGGATTGCACAAATGACTGTGCCTTTTGCCCGCGCCTGGAAAACCCCATAGTGCAGGGGCATTATCTTGGAGTGGAGAAGGAGCCGTCCGTAGCGGAAATAATCGTAGCAATTGGCGACCGCAGGCCGGATGAAGTGGTGCTGTGCGGTTTCGGCGAGCCTACCATGCGGCTGGATGTGGTGAAAGAGGTTGCCAGCGCGATGAGGCGTATCGGCCTGAAAGTGCGGCTGAATACGAACGGGCAGGGGAGCCTGATAAACAAGCGCGACATAGTGCCGGAGCTGGCGGGGCTGGTGGATACCGTTTCCGTATCCCTAAACGCGGCGGACGTGGAAACATACAACAGGATATGCCGCCCGGCGGACGCCGCAAATGCGTTCGACGCAGTATGCCGGTTTATTGTCCGGGCGCGTGAGCTTTTGCCGGAGACCATTGCCACCGCAGTGGACCTGCCGCGAGGGGTGGATATTCCAGCCGTGAAGAGGTTTGCGGAAGAGACGTTGAAAGTAAAGTTTCGCCTCCGGGCATACGATATGGTCGGGTGATGAGGTTTTTAATTATTGCGGGCGAAGTCTCTGGCGAAATTTACGGCGCGCGCCTGATGCGCGAGATAAAAGCGCTCATGCCGGATTGCTCCTTTGTCGGTATCGGCGGCGACCGTATGGTGGCGGAGGGGCTGGAAATGCATTACCACTGCCGCGATATGGCGACCATCGGCTTGGTGCAGATGCTTGGCAAGGCCGCCTTTTTCATAGGTGCGTTGGGAAACATTAAGGGGATGATAAGGAAAAAACAGTTCGACGCGATTATCCTTATCGACTATCCTGGGTTCAATTTCAAAATCGCCCGCGCGGGGCGCAAAATCGGCATCCCGGTTTTCTATTACGTCCTGCCCCAAATCTGGGCGTGGAGAAGGTACCGGGTGCATGCGCTGAAAAGGAATGTGGATACGCCGATAGCGGTGTTGCCATTTGAGGAGGAGTTTTACAGGCCGTACGGCGTAAAGGTGAATTTTGTGGGACACCCGATGCTGGATGAGATGCCGCCGCCGCCTGACAGGGAAAAACTGCGCCGGGAGTTCT
>JAHFEI010000332.1 GCA_023248615.1 Nitrospinales bacterium
GTCATTTTATCCACATCGTCCAGCTTCATCACCGTGTTCACTGTCCCCGCCTTTTTCATCGATTGGATTATCCGCCCGGGAAGCGCCCCGATGTACGTCCGGCGATGGCCGCGGATTTCGGCCTCGTCCCGCACCCCACCCAGAGATACACGCATGAACTTGCGCCCCATAGACCTGGCGATAGACTTGCCCAATGAGGTTTTGCCCACCCCTGGCGGCCCTACCAGGCAAAGTATGGAGCCTCTTCCGCTTTTTGAAAGTTTCCTCACTGCCAGGTAATCCAGTATCCTGTCTTTCACGGTATCCAACCCGTGGTGGTCTTCATCAAGCACCTTTTTTGCGTACTTCGTATCCAGCCTGTCTTCGCTCCGTTCGCTCCACGGCACATCAGTGAGCCATTCAACGTAATTACGCACTACCGTCCCTTCGGCGGACATGGGCGGCATCTGCTCAAGTTTGGCTATTTCCTTCAGGGCCTTTTCCTCGACCTCTTTCGGCATCTTGGCCTTCTTGACCTTCTCGCGAAGCTCGTCAATTTCGGATTTCGAGTCGGGCCTGCCCAGCTCCTTGTGGATAGCCTTCATCTGCTCGTTAAGGTAATATTCTCGCTGGCTTTGATCCATCTGCTTTTTAACGCGACCCTTCACCCTTTTTTCTATCTGGCATATCTCGACTTCCTTTTCCAGCGCCGTCAGGATGGACTCCATGCGCTTCTTTATCTTGCGTTCGGCAAGTATCTCCTGGCGTTCGTCGGTGCTAAGGGAAAGGTGTCCCATGATGGAATCGGCAAGCTCGTCCGCATCCTTGATTTCCTGTATGGCGGTAAAGGCGGTTGTCGGGAAACGGTTGCCCACCTTAATGAACTTTTCAAACACCAGCTTCATCCCGCGCGCCAACGCCTCAAGCCCGGCATCCGCCTTTTCGTGTTCCACCGGAAATGGCTGTACTTCCACAAGGAACAGGGAATCTTCCGCCTTATAGGAAGATATGGAGGCGCGGGCAATGCCTTCCACCATTATTTTCACTGTCCCGTCCGGTAGCCTGAACACCTGCACTATCTCGCTAATGCACCCGGCGGTATAGATATCGTCCTTCTCCGGCGTTTCGTTATCCGCCTTTTTTTGCGATGCAAGCATGATGATGTTGCCATGATCCATGGCGTAGTTGATTGCGCCCACGGATTTGTCCCTGCCGACGAACAGGGGAATCATCATCTTCGGGAAAACCACGATGTCGCGTAGTGGCAACAAGGGCAACACCGCCGGAAAACGGAGCAACGACATGCGATCGTTAGTAGACATCAAACACCCGCCTCAGCCTGCTTTTTTCTTATAGCTGATCATGGGCTGCTTCCTATTTTTGATAACCTCCTCGGTTATAAGCACCTCTTCTATCTCCGGGTTGCCGGGGATATCGTACATTATCTGGAGCATCGCCTTTTCAATTACAGTCCGAAGCCCCCTAGCACCCAGCTTCCTTTCTATCGCCTCCTGCGCGATGGCACGGATAGCCGTATCGGCAAATTTAAGCGTTACGTTGTCCAGGGAAAACAACTTCTTGTACTGTTTGATGAGCGCGTTCTTCGGCTTGGTGAGGATATCCACCAGCGCGTCCTCCGACAGCTCTTCCAATGACGCAACAACGGGAAGCCGCCCAACAAACTCCGGAATAAGGCCGAACTTTAAGAGGTCTTCCGGTTGTATGTTCTGGAGATGGTTTACGGACTTTTCCTTCTTCGATTTTATTTTACCGCCAAACCCCATCGACTGTTTACCGGTGCGGTTATCTATTATCTTATCCAGCCCGACAAAGGCCCCACCGCATATGAACAGGATATTCGTGGTATCCACCTGCAAGAACTCCTGTTGCGGATGCTTTCTTCCGCCCTGCGGAGGGACATTGGCGACGGTGCCCTCAATTATCTTCAACAGCGCCTGCTGTACGCCCTCGCCGGAAACATCCCGCGTTATGGATGGGTTGTCCGTCTTGCGGCTTATCTTGTCTATCTCGTCAATATAGACTATCCCCTTTTCCGCTTTTTCTATGTCATATTCCGCCACCTGCAACAGGCGGTGGATGATGTTTTCCACATCCTCGCCAACGTATCCGGCCTCGGTGAGGGTAGTGGCATCCACGATAGTGAAAGGCACCTTCAGCATACGGGTAAGCGTCTGGGCCAAAAGGGTCTTGCCGGTTCCGGTGTGGCCTATGATGAGGATGTTGTTCTTCTGGAGTTCCACGTCATCCGCGCCGACATTGGCCTCTATTCTTTTGTAATGGTTATGGACGGCGACAGCCAGCGTTTTCTTTGCCTCGTCCTGCCCTACCACGTAGTCATCCAGCACGGCCTTTATTTCATGTGGCTTGGGAAGGCTGGCAAAAGTGGTATTCTTTTCCTGGTTCCACTCTTCAACTATTATTTCGTTGCAAAGGTCTATGCACTCGTCGCATATGTAAACCATGGGACCGGCTATAAGCTTTTTTACCTCCCCCTGGCTCTTGCCACAGAAGGAGCACCTTAAATCCTTGTTATTCTCTCTCTTCGGCATTTTCCCTCCTAATTGGCACGACCCGACCCGTTATTCGCCTTTTTTGTTATCAGCCTTCTTCTTGGAGGCCTGCCTTGATTCTATCACTTCATCAATGATTCCGTAACTTT
>JAHFEI010000333.1 GCA_023248615.1 Nitrospinales bacterium
AGAGTGTTGCCGTTACATTGGAAATTCCTCCCGGGTGCAGGGCCGGACGCGGGTCTGTTTTGTCGAATAGCGTGCGTCCGCACACCGGCAAGGAACTAACGGCGAATGTTTTCTGGATAGCCCCCTTTGAAGGAAGGGTGGGGGATTCTTTTAATTTTAAGTGCGTGACTCAAGAGGTCGCGTGCGTTGTTAAAGGCATTTCCCATCGCTACGATCCCGGTTTGGAGCAGGAACTGGGTGGAGACGCCGATTCGATTTCCGAATCGGAAGTGGCGAATATGGCGCTAACGTTGGAAGCTGACGCATCCTTTGACACGTTTTCCGATTTTCCGGCAACCGGCCGTTTTGTGCTGGAAAAGGATGGCTACATCGCCGCCGCCGGAGCGGTCATCTAGCGACTAAAAGAAAAACATTGGAAGAATGCGCTTGCCGGGCTTTGATCTCCCGGGGCCGTCTGCGCGTTGATGGGAGGAGGCGATGCAAGCAGTTGACCGGACCACGCGGATGCTTCTTTGGGTTTGCGCCGCAAGCATTGCCGGAGCGGTTCTTTTTCAATTCGTTTTAGGTGCGGCGCTGCCCCATCTTCCCCGCGGCACCGAGGCGAAGTATCTGGAACGGCTGAATCTCGGCGGCATGGCGGCCAGCTTCTGGCTTTTCTTCTGGGGGATACGCCACGTCTATTGTATGTGGCGCGCCGGCCGATTGAACGCGGCCGCCGCATTCTTTGAACGGCATTCGCTCAAGCTCCTCTTCATTTACGCGCTGTTGCTGGCGGCGTGGATAGGTGTGGTGATATTCACCAATCCCTATCGCTCCACCTACAACGCGGGGGATGCCGGTTATCAGTCGCAGGTGTTATCGAGCATCCTGGAAGGGAAGGGGCCGGTAACGTCAATGTATTACAACACAAACAGTTTTCTCCGTGCCAATCCATATTTTTATGTATCTCCCCTTGTTTTTGGATCCAACGTAACGCCATATCTGCTTTTGACGCCGTTGTATGCATTCCATCCCGCCCCGCCCATGCATGTGTATGCAATCGTATTGGTGACGCTTTTTATAGGAGTACCGGGGCTCTACTGCATGGTGAGGGCGATGGGCGGGGGAGGGGGCGCGGCCCTGCTGACTGCCGCGGTTTTCCCGTTGCTGATACAGGTGGAATTCACCATGATCTCCTTCGGTTATTTCGATGTTGCCGGCTTTGCCGTGTTTCCCTGGGTGTTCGCCGGCTTATTTTCACGCCGGTGGTGGCTTTACTGGCTTGCCTTGCTGTTTCTTGCGCTGTGCAATCTTCCGTACGCCTACTTTGTGGCGGGAATAGGCGGGGTAACCGCCCTTTTTTTTCGCGAGTGGAAAGCCGGCGTTATCGGTGCGTTCATCGGGGTGGCAGTGGTTGTGTATGACGGCTGGGTAAATGAGAACTGCCTGGCCCAGTTGGGGCTCCTTGATACGGTAAAGGAAGGGATGTTCAGCAAGGTAGTGGTGGAAGGGGGTCGCGGAGCGGCGCTTGGCGGATTAGCTTATCTCTTGTTCTATGCCTTGGTTACCGCCATCAATCTGGGGCTATTGCCGCTGGCGGGATTACGCAAGGACGGGAAACTCGATTGGGGGATGGCGGGGCTGCTTGCCATCACCTTCGGCGCTATTCTTATGAATATCTTCAGGCCGATTCACGGATTGGATTTCCGCCGCGCGCCGATGATAGTGGTTCCGCTTTTTGCGGCGGCGGCATACAACTTTGTGATGTTGTTGGAAAGGGACAAAGGGAAACCATCCGCTTTTTCCCGGTGTTTTGTTTCTTTTGCGGGGGCGTCAGTTCTTACCGTCAGCTTGTGGGTATCCATGACGTATCCGTGGGTTGGTCTCAATCCGCTGGCAAAGGAGAGGGGAATTTCACTTGCCACGGTGTTGAGGCCGGAACCGCAGACTTTGGAATACCGGGAAATGCTGGACGAAATGGGTGCGCTGATACCGCGCGAGGCCTCGGTGGCGCTGGATGTGGAAACGCGCATTTTTGCCTTTCTCGCCAATGAGCCATACCGCTGGTTCTATCCCCTGGTTCCGCCGAATGTGCAGTATTACGTGCTTTGGAAGGGGGCGGAGATGCTTCCCCCGCCGGATTGTGAACTTGTTTACGACAAGCATGGATACAGGGTATACAAGAATCCCAATGGCGTTATTCCCCCCGCCGGCCCCGGCGGCTGGCAAGTTCTCTACAGGCGGGAAAGCCCCAAGTAAAATGCGGCTGACGTGATTTTAGTGCAGGATTTTGGTCAGCAGCAAAAGGTCGGGTGTTTTCATGAATATGCGTCGCCTGAGCCTAAAAAGAGAAAAGGTTCTTCATCCTGACAGAATCCGTCCTTTTTCCTTTTTCCTTCTGGCCGGTTTTGTGGTGCCGCTTCCGGACCGCCGCAAGGTTTTTTTCTAATCGTTCTCCGTTTTCCATGTTTCTTTCGGTTGCCTGAAATGTACGATAACGCGGGGTACGGGCGCTTGACGTCAAGCGGCAAGAAACATACAATGCAATGGGTAGTAAAGTTCAAACCTTAATTGAGGAGGATGGTGGTATGGCTGTTACAATCAATTCATTGCAGGGCGTTCCAATAACAGGGGCCGGGGGTTCGCAATCGCCGTTGTTCGTCGATTCG
>JAHFEI010000334.1 GCA_023248615.1 Nitrospinales bacterium
TGTGGATTATGCCGGGTTTGTCGACCTGGTGGAAAAACATAATGTCTGCCCATGGATATGAAAAAGGGAGAAAAAGCATGGTAATAAAACAAAAGCTGGATGTGAAGACCCCCAAACTGGACGAATTGGAAAAGGGGCCGTGGCCGAGTTTCATAACCGACCTGAAAAACCTGGCGAAAAGGAAACCGGCAGTAGAGCATCTGCTGGGACAGATGGAGCAATCGTACCAGACCAATACGAACTACTGGACGGGAACGGTTTTAAACCTGGACGGCTACGGCGGCGGCGTTATTGCGCGCTACTCGGACCTCGCCAAAAAGTTCCCGGAGGTCGCGCAGTTCCACACCGTCCGCGTTATAGAGCCATCCGGCTTCGTCTACTCCACGGAAGCCCTGCGCCAACTATGCGACATAAGCGATGAGCACAGCGCGGGCATACTCCAGTTGCACGGCATGACCGGCGACATATTGATGCTTGGATCCGACAACAAATCCATGCATAGCGCAGGCGAGGCTCTTATGAACAACGGGTGGGACATCGGCGGCTCCGGCGGAGCGCTACGAACGCTGGCATGCTGTATCGGGCCAGCCCGTTGCGAGATGTCGTGCTTCGACACGCTGGAAGTGACGAAGAAGATTACCGACACCTACATAAGCGAATTGCACAGGCCCGAATTACCCTACAAGTTCAAATTCAAGCTGTCGGGGTGCGCCAACGATTGCGCCAATTCCATGCAACGCTCCGATATGCCGATAATAGGCACATGGCGGGACAAGATACAGGTAGACCACCAAGAGGTGGAAAAGTACATCGCCGCAATGGGCGAGGATTACGTTATCGAAAATGTGATTACGCGTTGCCCCACCAAATGCATTGCCCTCAAGAACAGGAAAATTGAAATAGACGATTCAAACTGCGTCCACTGCATGCACTGCATTAACGTGATGCACAAGGCGCTTGCCCCCGGCAAGGACAAAGGCGTAACCATCCTTCTGGGAGGGAAGCGCACCCTGAAAATAGGAGATACGATGGGTTCAGTCATCGTGCCGTTTATGAAGTTGCAAACGGAAGAAGACATGGAAAAACTCATCGAACTTATAAGGCGCATATGGGATTTCTGGGGCGAAAGCGGCCTGGAACACGAGCGCGTTGGCGAGTTCATCGAACGTGTCGGGCTGGGAACCTTCCTTGAGGGCATCGGCGTAGAGCCAGACCCGCAGATGGTCAAACACCCGCGCACCAACTCGTACATAAAGTTCGAAGAGTTAACGAAGCCACGCATGGCGGGCGAAACAAAAAAAGCGCCCAACGTAGTCGATAAAGAAATCGAAGGCAAAGAAACCACCTTTTAAAGAAATGAGGGACTGAAAATGGCGACAACACCTACGAAAAAAATGGCTCCCAGGGATAACGGCGCGCCCGATTACAAAAAGTACTTGCATCCTTTGATGCTCAAAAATTACGGCAAATGGAAATACCATGAAAAGGTAAAGCCCGGCGTGCTTAAACACGTGGCCGAGGGCGGAGACGTTTTTTATACCGTAAGGGCTGGCTCCCCAAGGACGCTGAGCGTGGACATGGTAAGGAAGATATGCGATGTGGCGGACAAACACTGCCATGGCTTCCTTCGTTTCACTACCCGTTGCAACATAGAATTTCAGGTCACAAGCCTGGAGAATGTGGAACTCCTGATAAACGACATTAACAATGTCCTGGGGTTCCCCGTGGGCGGCACCGGAAACAGCATCTCCAACATAATCCACACGCAAGGGTGGATGCATTGCAACCTGCCGGGTACGGATGCCGCCGGTTCGGTGAAAGCCCTTATGGATATGTTGTTCGAGGATTTCATAAACGAACGGCTTCCGGCGCGCGTAAAAATTTCCACTTCATGTTGCCAAATAAACTGTGGAGGGCAGGCGGATATAGCCATAAACCTCCAACACCACCAGCCGCCAAAGATAAACCATAACAACATGCAAATTTGCGAACTGCCCAAGGTAGTAGCCATATGCCCCGTTGCGGCTATCAGGCCTGCGACAGTAGATGGCAAAAGTTCCCTTGAGGTGGTCGAGGAGAAGTGCATGTATTGCGGGGCGTGCCACGGACAATGCCCAAGCATGGAGATAAGGGATCCGGAAACGGATACCCTTGCCATTTGGGTAGGAGGCAAATCGGCAAGCACTCGCGGAGGCCCCTCTTTCATGAAACTCGCCACTTTTGGCCTGCCGAACAACCCGCCCCGATGGCCGGAAGTGGGCGATGCTGTCCGCAGGATACTGGACGCGTACAAAGAAACCGGCAAGGACTACGAACGGATAGGCGAATGGATAGACAGGATAGGGTGGAAGCGGTTTTTCGAAATGACTGGCTTCAAGTTCACGAAATACCACATAGATACCTATCGTTTCGCCAGGACAACGTTTAACACTTCAACGCAAGTAAGGCTGTAGGGAAATCAGGTTATGGATATTGAGGTCACAAAGTTTAAGACTGCTCCGCTGGAGGAAGTGGTTGTTGTAAACGGCGAAAGCTGGAAGTGTCCTGTCTATGTAAGGAGGATGCCGCCATGCAGGAGCAGTTGCCCCACCAGCGAGGATATCCGGGGATACATTACCACTGTTGCCCAAGCCAAGGAGAATAAC
>JAHFEI010000335.1 GCA_023248615.1 Nitrospinales bacterium
TTTTGGGCGGGACATTACAGGTTGTACACCTTGATGGCGTTCAAGCCGAATATGTTTTGCTTTTTTTCTTCCGTCAGTTCCTTGAACTCCACCCGCGCAAGCGACAGGTAGCGGTGTACCTGCTCTTCCGGGAAATCCGAGCCGTATATCAGCTTGCCATCCAGGTGCCGCGCCGTAAAAAGCAGGTCTATCAGCACGGATGAGTTGCGGTAGCGGTCGATGATGAACGAGCAGTCCAGGTACACGTTAGCATTGGACTTCGCCACGAAGAACGCCTCCATGACCCACGGTGTGGCGCAGTGGGATATGACTATTTTCAGCTCCGGATATTTTTTGGCTATCCTGTCGAATACCGTGGGGCGCAGTTCGTCTATCGGCAGGCGCACCGAGTGGCCGAATGCGTCGAAATTTATGGCCCACCCGTTTTGGGCCGCCGCTTCGTAAAGCGGAAAAAGCCGTTCGTCCAGCGGCGAGTAATTCCCCCGGCGTGGGTGTAGCTTCACGCCTTTAAAGACATTGCTATCCAGGTATGGGGCGATATCCTGCAATTTTTGGCTTGCGGGGTCGAAGGATGCCATGGCGAAGAGCCTTCCGCCGCTTTCCTCGCAGGCTCGTTGGAGATAGCCGTTTTGCTCCAGTTGCACCAGCCCCATGATTACGCCTTTGTCTACTCCTCCCTTGTCCATCTGCTCCAGCATGGTGGCAAGCGACGAATCATATTTTCCGTTAAACCACCGCCCGTCTTCCGTGACGTGCAGGTGCGCGTCAACAACCGGCGCGTTGTACATCAAATCCTCCGCAGTGGACGGTTCTCAGCATCGGGCGTTTTTAGGCCTTTATCCCGACTAGATAACCGAACCTCTTCTTGAACGCTTCCGGCGACATGTTTCCGGTCTTTGCGAGCCTGGCAAGTTGCTTATCGTCGGTGAAGTCCTCTTTCTTAAGGCGTATCATGAACTCGACCGCCACTTCATAGGACTCGGTTTTGATGTCCACCAAGCGGACTTTTGTGCGCCCGGTTTCCGGGTCCAGCCCCTCGATAAAAGGGATTGGCACCGACCTCCCGCTTTGTATGGAAATCATGTCGGACGATTTCCCCTCCAGCAGGTAACGGGCGGCGGCGTAACCGAGGTCTTTGGTGTATTCGATGTCGAACGGCGTAGGGTCTACCGAGCGCAGTTCGTAACCGATGTCCTTATCCACTATCGTAGCTTTGATGCCCATTTCCTTCAGCCCGTTCCTCACTTCGTCTTTCAGCATGCCGCTAAGGTCTATCTCGGCCAGCCTTATGTGACCGTGCTCGTCGTATTCTATCTTCCCCATCTTTTTTAGTTCGTAGGTGGAAAGCTGTTCGGCCAGCCCTTCGGCGAGTATGGCAACGCCGTAATTTTTTCCTGCCGCCACCCGTTTCAGGAACGAGCCGATAAGTATATCCACGATATGCTGGAAACCTATTTCCTTCACGTTGCCGAACTCCTCCGGGATGATGGTAAGCGTAGCCCCGGTGGATTTGCCGATACCTAGCGCCAGGTGTCCCGCCTTGCGCCCCATGGCGGTGATGAAGTACCAGCGATTGGTGCTTTGCGCGTCTGCGATTATGCTCCTTGTTATCTCCGCGCCGAAATGCCACGCGGTGGTGAACCCGAACGTGCGCACGCCGTAAGGGAGGTCGAGGTCGTTGTCTATCGTTTTGGGTACATGGACGAACTGTATTTTCCCCTTGGATTTTTTATCCAGTTGTATCGCGGAAAAACAGGTGTCGTCGCCGCCTATCGTAATAAGGGCATCCACCTTCAGTTGCTCCAGCGAGTGCAGGGTGTTTGCCAGTCCGTCTTCGGATTTCGTGGGGTTGGCGCGGGCGGTGCGTAGTATCGAGCCGCCATCGAAGTGTATGTGCGACACGTCATCCGTCTCCAGTTCCCTTGTCACCGGGCTTCCCTTAATGAGGTGCTCAAAGCCGTCGAAAATGCCGACAACGGAAATACCCTCGTTCCTCAGTTTTATGGTGGCCGCCCTTATTACGCTGTTAATGCCGGGCGCGGGGCCGCCGCCCACCAAGATGCCGCAACGTTTCATTTTCTTCATTTTGGACTCCTGATTAATTTACCCATGTGCGGAAGTACACGCCAGTATTCTAACCCAGTTGGGCCGCAAGCCGGATATGTGTATTTAAAAGGTGTGGAGCTTTCGACAACCGGTGTGCCATCGGTATGTGTGGGATTACTTCGCCGGGGTTGGAAGCCCTTTGATTCCTTTTTCTATGTCCTTGATGGCGTCGGTTGGGAGTTCTTTTCCCAGGGCTTTGACTTCCGTGTGGTAGCTGAGCGCCTTTAGGTCGTTCCGCTTTGCCGCACTTTCCGCATCGTGGTCGCCTTCACCGGCTTTCTTCAGGTTTTTGCGCGCCTCACTGGTTGCGGCGTCAGATTTTTTTTCCAGCATGCTACCCATCTCCGCTTTGGGAAGTACTGCCACAACGTATACGTTGCCTTTTTCCTCTCCGCTTTTCACGATTTTGGAGCCGACCAGCACTTCATTTACGGTTTGCTTCATAACGAGCAGTACTTCGTTTCGGCATTCCGGGTTGGCTTTTTTTTCAGAGCTTTCGCAAACGGTATCCACCATCTCCGATTCGATGTGGAC
>JAHFEI010000336.1 GCA_023248615.1 Nitrospinales bacterium
GCAATAGTTCGGCATCCCATACCAGCCCCAGCTTTTCCCGCTCTTCCATTTCTCTTTTTGCGGTGATGTATCCCTTAACGTAGGTATAGGCCATGTTCACCACTCCCGCGCCATTTTCGTGGTAACTTTTTATGAAGGCCTGCTTGGTTATGGCAGAGGTTTCCGGGAGCGTGAAATGGGGGTGGTGGAACCATATCTCATCCTGCCCGTGTTGCTTGTGCCACGAGATGTCCTTTATAAGTTTCCCCTGCTCGTCGTAGTCCTTGTAGAGCTTTGTGCCTGGGATGGGGCCGAATTCCATGAATTGCAGGAGGTCGGATTCCAGGGAGATGGCCCAATCTATATCTTCCTGTATGGTTTGCTTGTCGTGGTGCTCCATAAACAGGATTGCCGATGCCAGCACGGTGATGCCGTGGTTTTGCAGGTCGGCGATAAGGGCGTGAAGGTCTATTCCCTTGGTCTTGTCAAATACGTTCGCCTTGGATTCTACTCCTATCCACAGGAACTTGATGCCAGCCCGCACTAGGAAGTCTATTCCAAGCTGGTAGATGGTTTCCGCCGACGAGAAAGTGGAGAACGTGTATGCCTTGTTGTGTTTTTCCATTTCAACTAGCATTTGGCGCGCCCTTTTCGGCATCTTGCAGAAATTCTCGTCCATTATCATGAACTCGGAAGTCCTCAGGGCTTTCTCGGATTTTTCACAGGCATCGAAAACCTGTTTGCCGGTGCCAAGGAACCCCGTGTACTGCTTTTCAAATTTATGGGTGGTTGCGCAGAACCGGCAACTATTTTGGCATCCCACGCCGGAGATGATGATAGCGGCGCGGCTGAGGATGGGGGCGCCGTAAACGAACTTCCGCACGGCGGAATAAACAACCGGGTGTATTATCTCCTTGGTCGGGTCCTCGCCGAAATACCGGCGCAACCAAGTGACGCCTTCTCCCCTGCATATTTCATCGTATTCGATTATGTCTTGTATGTTCGGGATAGAGGTGCCGTGGCCGCCCAGGATTATCTTTGTTCCGGGGGAATAGGCGCGAATGTACGAGGCCATCCTTTTCGCCTTCAGTATGTTTGGCACTATGAACGATATGCCGATGTGGCTGTAGTTGCCTTTCCTTACCTCTTTCGCGAACTCTTCCCAACTGGGGAAATCCAGCACCGTGGTCGGCACTTCCACGTTCTCCGCCATCAGGTAAAGGCCAAAGCTGTAGTTGTTGGTACGGGGGGAATGTATCCCCTGCTCACGGGTTACCTGGTTATTCAAAAGCTCCATTGTGCATAAAGCTTCGCCGTACTCGTCGGTTACGCCGTATGGTTTAAAAACCCCGGCGAGAAGAAGTCGTCTCATTTTGTTACCTCACAGGATACTAAGCACATTTATCCCCCCACGGACTACACGAGAATAATATCAGCTAATTGCCGGATTTGAACATGACAAAAAGCGGGGCGGGGGGCTTTTCGTTTATGCCGTTTTTAGGCCAAAATATGGGGAATAACCGTCCACTTTCCGCAGATTCACCACTTTAGCCGGTATTTCGGCGCAGTTCGGGATAAAGCGGGAGGCTCGTTTTTACGACAACAGGCGGTCTATCTGGCTTATCCTTTCTTTCTCGTAATTGAGGACAAGCTTCTCGTAAGTCTCGTCCATCAGCGGGCTGGAGATTACGAAATCGGCGGTCGAGCGGTCGCAGGCAAGCACGACGTTGTAAACGGTCGCAATTCTTTGCAGGGCATAGATATCCGGCTCGTGCGGGTGGGATTGCAACGGGTCCCAAAGGAATATCACTATATCAATTTCGTGCTCCGCTATCCTGGCTCCTATCTGTTGGTCGCCGCCCAGCGGCCCGCTTTTGAACTTGTGTATCTTAAGCCCCAGTTCCCTCTCCAGTATCGTGCCTGTAGTGCCGGTGGCGAACAACTCCCGCGTGGTCAGCAATTCCTTGTTGTAGGTTGCCCAGTCCACCATGTCTTTTTTGCGGGAATCATGCGCAACCAAAGCTATTCTCTTTTTTTTGGGAAACTTTACCTTGACCATCGTTTCGTAGCTCATGTTACCGATCTCCCTTCCCAAATATTGTTTGAGTTTGCTTTCGGAACCAGCCGCCATTGTAGCCCATGCGTGTTGTTGGGGGCTACGGAAGAAATCCGGCAAGCCGCCATGGTCGGGAGATGATAGGGGCGGCAGTCCATTGCCCATCTTGGGGGAAGGGCCTTTTGCCTATGCGCGGCAACTCCATGCAAAAAAGATGATGCAGTTGCCGCAATGGGTATTACAATACTTCTCATTACCAAAGGGGGTGATTCGCAGTGGCCAAAGGTCAGGACAAGAGAAGAGAAGAAAAAAAACCTAAGAAAAAAAAATAGTCCAGGAAATACCGCCAACAATGGCTGGTCACAGGTCGGCATTGTGTTCGGTTGGCGTACCGGGTCATTATGAAAAGCCGGTACGGTTTAACAAGGACGGTGGGTGCGGTGGGGGCAGGAGTTTGCGGTCTTGCCGCGAAGTTTGCCCCCTTGCCGCGTGGCCCAGCCAGCTTTCGCGTACCCCAACCAGAAAACCTTGTAGCTGGATAACGGGTGTATGCCTGTAATTGAGGAGCTTGGAGAAATGGGCCGAAATATATTGCTCACGTCTA
>JAHFEI010000337.1 GCA_023248615.1 Nitrospinales bacterium
CTGGTTCAAGCTCGATTTTCCCGATGAAGAGACCGGGGTGCGATGGCTCCAATGGGTTGACGCCGCAAGGGATTTGGAACTGGAGTACCGGAGCCAGATGGTCTGAACCAGCCCGGCGACAACTGCCGGGCAAAATTTCCACGCCCCTTCCGGTGATGACGATGGTAGAATCTTCCCATCACAACGACACTGTCCAAAAAGAACCGTGAGGGTTGGCGCATGAAATCTGTTCTGATTGTTGACGACAGCGACGATGCGCGCTCCTTGGTAGCGGCCTGCCTGAAAAAGATGGGTTATGAAAGCGAGAGTGCGCCCGACGGGACCCAAGCCATAGAACTCGCCGCGAGAAAAAAATACGACCTGATACTCCTTGATATCGAAATGCCGGGGCTGGACGGGTTCCAGACGCTGGAACGGATACGTGAAGCGGGCGCATCGCAAAACTCAAACGTCATGATGGTGACAGCCCACAGCGACAAGGAAAGCGTGGCAAAGGCGATTGCCCTTGGCGCATGCGATTTTGTGGTAAAGCCGTTCGACTCCGGCCAGTTCCTGCACAAGGTAAGCAGGTACATAAACCAGGAGGTGGAGCAGGAATGGAAAAAGCTGAAGCCGGAGCAACAAGCGGTCCTGAGCATAACCCTTACCACGCTGGACAAGGCGTTTAAGTCGGTTTTAGAAAACCATCCGCTTCCCTACGAGGATTTCCGCGAGACAAGCGAGAAAATAATGACAATCATTGAGAAAGGCGACGTTAAGGGAGTGCTGGACGCGGTGAAAGAGCACGACAGCTATACGTTTGTACACTCCCTGCGCGTCGGGATTTTCCTTTCGATGTTCATGGAGAGATTGGCCGGTTTCAACCGCGAAGATATCATGACGCTGACCTCGGGTGGGATTATACACGACGTGGGAAAGGCAAAAACACCGCTAAAAATACTGAACAAGCCCGGCTCGTTTGAGCCGGAGGAATGGCGCGAGATGAAAAACCATGTGGATTACACCGTGGAGATACTTAAAAAAACGCCTGGTATCCCGGCTCCAGTCATGGAAATAGCATGGTGCCACCACGAAAAGCTGGATGGTAGCGGCTACCCGCGCGGCCTTAAAGGGGACGAGATAAGCGTGCTGGCGCGGATGAGCGCCATAGCCGATGTTTACGTGGCGTTGACGGACAAGCGGGTTTACAAGCCGGGGTTCCCGCCGGAAAAAGCGCTGGAGATGATGCGAAACCCGGGGCATCTGGACCAGGCATTGGTAACGGAGTTCGCCGCCATCATCAGCGAACTGTACGGCATAACGATTCCTTAAAAAATGCCGTGCAGGTTCAGGTAGTCCAGAGGGTTTATTCCCCTCAGTTCGGGGTTGTCGTAGCTCACAATCCTGTCGGCACAATCCGGTTTTGCAAGATCAATATCCACCGGATGCACTAATAAGCGGTTTTTGTTTGAGTCGTACACGGCACGAACCAAGGGATGCAGGATGCTGGTCTGCCCCGGCTCCGCCACTACGGCCAGCAGGCCGCTCTCCAGCCGCACTAATGTGCCAACGGGATATATCCCCACACACTTGATAAACCAATGCGCCAATTCCTCGTTAAAGTGGTGTTTGCTCCACTCGAATATCTTCCTTATGGCCTCGGCTGGCTCCATCCCCTTGTGGTACACCCTATCGGAAGTTATGGCATCGTACACGTCGGCAATGGACGCCATCTGCCCGAAGCGCGATATGGCATCCCCCTTCAGTCGGTTGGGGTAGCCAGCGCCATCGTAACGCTCGTGGTGCTCGTATGCCACGTCTACCGCCTCGCCCGGTATGCCCGGCGAATCCACCAGCATCGCGCGGCTGAACGTAACATGCTTTTGCATCGTCAAGAACTCGCTGTCGGTAAGTTTTGAAGTCTTGTTCAACACCGCCTGCGGCACCTTCATCTTTCCGATATCGTGCAACAAGGCGCCCACCCCCACCTTTTGCACCACCTCGCGGTCTATGCCCATGAAACGGCAAAAAGAAATCATCAGCACGCATACGTTGACGGAATGCATAAAAAGGTACTGGTCGGCCTGCTTTATGCGGCTTAGGCTTGTAAGCGCATCCACATTGCGGAAAATGGAATCCACCATCTTTTCCACCACATGTTCAGCCTGTTCCACCTCCACCTGCCTACCCATCTTCACTTCGCCCATTATGTCGTGTATTGCTATCTTCGCCTCGTGCTTTACACGTTTGGCTTTGGATATCTCCTCCGTAACCGAAACGGGGTTGATAATGGAGCGAGTCCACTCGAATACGCGGTGCATCTCCTCGCGCGTCTCAATATGGGCCTCTTCCATCGTCGGCGCATCGCCCACATCGCTTCCTTTTGACGTGTCGATATACAATTCGCGTATGCCAAACCCCACCACCTTCTGTACATCCTTCTCGCTTTTCAGGAGAACGCTGTTCGAAAGGAAGGGATGCTCAATCCATGAGCAGTTGAAATCGTGCACATACATGCCCGGACGGAGCTGTTCCACCCTAATCTTTTTAATCATAAGTAATTAGGCTCTCTTTTTTTAAGTGTTTTCTCTTGAATTCCCGTTATCTTTTCTATAAAATCGCCATCAATGCTTAAAAGGGTGGCGAGGTT
>JAHFEI010000058.1 GCA_023248615.1 Nitrospinales bacterium
TGCGCTTTGGATTTCCGAAGCGAACAAAGAGCGCGCCAAATCCGCAGGGTACACAGTGGTGGATATTGCGACCGTGCTGACCACGCATATAAAAGAAGTAATCAAAACCCACGCCAGCGAACTACTTGGCCGACAGGAGGTCAACGCATTGATGGACAACTTCAAGACCATATCGCCGAAGGTGGTGGAGGAACTGGTGCCGGGAGTGCTTACGCTGGGGCAGGTGCAGAAAGTCCTGCAGAACCTGCTTAAGGAGCAGGTTTCCATTCGCGACCTTGGCACAGTGCTGGAGACCCTTGCCGATTGGGGAACAGTGACGAAGGATACGGATGTTCTGACGGAATATTGCCGCCAGGCTTTGGCTCGCCCGATAACCCAGCAGTACCTCACGCCGGAGAGCAAGCTTCCGGTCATAACGGTGGCTAAAAAGGTGGAAGATATAGTGCAAGACGCCATAAAGCAGACTCCGCACGGCTCCTACCTGGCTCTTGAGCCTGCCACCGCCCAGAGGATACTTGAAGCCATAAAAAAGGAGATGGAGAAATTCTCGATACTGAATTACCAGCCGATAATTGTCGTGTCGCCTGCGGTGCGTATGCACCTGCACAGGCTGACGGAAAGGTTTGTATCCAACCTGACGGTGCTTTCTCACAATGAGATACTTCCCAGCGCCGAAATAGAAACCCTTGGAGTGGTTAACGTTTGATATGCATATAAAAACTTTTCAGGCCGCAGACATGGCCACCGCCATAGCGATGATAAAGGAAGAGATGGGGCCGCACGCCATCATCATGAATACGCGGAAGGTGAAAAAAGCGGATGGCGCGTTTGGAACGGCGACCCGCTCAATGGTCGAGGTTACCGCCGCGCTGGATGAGGAAGTGGTAGAGGACAGGCAGACGCGCCGTAGCCGCGCTACCGCCGTATCGCGCGCCCAGGCTAAAAAATCGCAGGCATCCTCCACGTCCGCAACCGGGCGCATCCCGGATGCCGATGCGATAGTCTCCGCCCTAGAGCCTATCCGCGATGAGATAAGTGCGCTAAAGGCGATGATAGGCTCAGCCGGGTTTGCCGGGACGGAGGAACTGAAGAAGGCCACCGGGCTTACCGACGAAATAGAGAGCATACGGTCCATGATGGGCTTTTTACTGGAGAACTCGAATTTCTACCGTGGTATCGGGCTAGACCCAAACTACCTCGTCTGCTACAGGCGCATGCTGGAGCGCGGAGTAGACCATGAGTTTGCGCTGAAGCTGGTGCGCGAGGTGAAAGCTGGTGTGCCGGGTGGGCGTGAATTGGACTTGAAAAGCGTGGTTAACCTCGTGATAGAAAAAATTAACAAAACGCTGGTTGTGGGCGACCCCATCATCCCCTATTCGGATGGGCCGAAAGTGGCGGCGCTAATCGGGCCGACCGGTGTGGGCAAAACCACCACTGTGGCAAAAATAGCGGCGCGGCTGACGCTGGAAGGCAAAAAAGTAGGGCTTGTCACCATAGACACCTACCGCATAGCCGCCGTGGAGCAGTTGAAGGTGTACGCGGGGATTTTGAATGTCCCGCTGGAAGTGGCTCTGACTCCGGAAGAACTGGTAAGCGCCGTCGCCAAGTTCGCGGATAAGGATGTAGTCCTGATAGACACCGCCGGGCGTAGCCAGCGCGACGCAAAAAAGCTGAGCGAGCTGGCGTCGTTCCTCGGTGCGGACCAGACAATAGAAAACTACCTCGTCCTCTCGTCGTCGGCAGACCCGGCGGCGATAGATGAAGCTGTGCGGAATTTCGGGTGCCTGGAAATATCCGGCCTTATTTTCACAAAGCTGGACGAGACCGCAAAGCCAGGCGTGGTCATTTCGCAGAACTTCAAGACAGGCATCCCGGTGGTTTACTGCACTGCAGGCCAAAGGGTGCCGGAGGATATAGAGGCCGCTTCGGGGCCGAAACTTGGAGCGATGCTTTTCAAAAAGTCTGTTGATATCCATCTCCATCCGGCGGTGGCTTCCACTGGCGCTTACGGCGAAGCGTCGCCAGAAGGGATATAGAAAATGCTTAACAACCCGCTGACGCGTAAAATGGAGAGGTGATTATGGACCAGGCAGAAACGTTAAGAAAGATGCGATCCGGGCTACCGGACGCCGGAACGCTGAAGCAACATGTAAAGGGCATCGCCGTAGCCAGCGGCAAGGGAGGCGTAGGCAAGACGAATGTCGTTGCCAATATGGCGCTGGAGCTTTCCAAAAAAGGCCACCGCGTGTTGATATTCGATGCGGATATGGGGCTTGGCAACATACATATATTGCTGGGGCTTGCGCCGCGTTTTAACGTGGCGCATGTGCTTACCGGAGTGAAAAAGCTGAGGGAAATACTTGTCGACGGGCCGAACGGGATAAAGATACTCCCGGCATCCACCGGCAACAAAAAATACAGCGAGCTTACGGCAGAGGAAAAACTTGTCCTGAAATCCGAACTGGAAGTGGTGCAGGACGATTTCGACTACATACTGTTCGACATAGGGGCGGGCATCTCCGCCAACGTCATGTTCTTTTGCTCTGCGGCGCAAGACGTCATCATCATCGCCTCGCCGGAGCCAACGTCGTTTTCGGACGCCTACGCAATGATGAAAGTGCTTTCGCGCGATTACAAGGTGAAATCTTTCCAGCTAGTAGTGAACTCGTGCAGGGACAGGGTGGATGCCATAAACATCTACAAGCGGCTGGTGATGGTTTCGGACAAGTTCGCGCTTGGCATAAAAATAGATTTCCTGGGGCATGTGGTTACGGACGCTTCCGTATCGCAGGCGGTGCGCAAACAAAGGCTTTTCTGCGACCTCTTCCCTGGCGCGGAGGCAAGCAAAAATATAGTTGGCATAGTGGATACGCTTGTCAAAACCGCCAAGACCGGGGAAATGGCGTGGGATAACATATTCCGCGGGGATGAAGCATGACCACGTTTGCAAAAAAAATCCCGTATTTCGTCGCGCTGTTGTTCTTCTCGGTTGCCGCGCTCACGTCGGTTATCAAGGGAGCCGGGTTTGTAACGGCTTTCCTGCGTGGCCTCGTGGCCGGGGGCGTGTCCTCCGTTTTTGCCGCTATCCTCTCCTATATTGTGTTTTCCGAGAAGCTTCCGGAAGCCAAAGCTCCGCCAGGCCTTGAAGAGCTGGAAGACAAGTTCAAGATAAAAAAGCCGTAACCTCCTTCCTCACTTTCCCCGCATAAAAAACTCCCGTACCGTTTCGCGCCAGCTGGCAGTTGCAATTTGCGGCGTCTTCGGATATATTGTGAACGTGTATTCACAATAGGCTGTTGGAGATATGGCTAAAAAACTGGGGACGGAAGTACGGCAAGAGCAGATTGTGGCGGCAACGCTCGCCCTTTTGGCCGGGCGCGACCTGAAAAGCCTGAGCATGGCGGCAATCGCAAAGCGGGTGGGGGTCGCGCCTTCCGCCATATACCGCCATTTCAAAAACAAGGAAGTGCTTTTGGACGCGCTTTTGGATTTCATCCGCCGGAAACGCAGGGAAAGTGTTGTGACAGCCTGTGTCGCATCCGAAGAGCCGCTGGGGCGGCTGGAGGCGTTACTGGGCCTGCACGTAAGGCTTATGCTGGAGCATAACGCCATCCCGCGTATCGTTTTCACCCAGATATTTTCCATAGGGGGTGGGGCGAAAAAAACGAAAGTCAAAGCTATTTTTATCGAATATGTCGGCATGGTGGCGGAGATAGCGGCGCAGGGGCAAAAGGAAAAGAAAATCCGGCGCGACATCCCGGCCCAAACCATCGCGCTGATGTTTTTGGGGATTATCCAGCCAGCGGCCGTCATGTGGCGTTTGGAGGGGGAGGCGTTCGATATCGAGGAGCACGCGAAGCGGTGCTGGAAAATTTTCACAAAGGCTATTACATGACTTCAACGCCCGTTCAGCGGCACAGGGCCGTCCCGGGCATCGTAAGCACAACAACCTGCAAGGAGGAACAAAATGTTTAAGCGGATAGTGGTAGTTTGCGCCGTGTTGGCGGCGTTTTCCGGCATTGCCATGGCGGCGGAGCACAAGCACGGCGAGGAGGCTGGCATGAGCGAGCATATGGCCCATGTGATGGGGCAGGGGGCGCAGTCGGACTTTACGCTAATGCAGATAATGCACGATCTCTCCTTCCAACTGAACCGGATACAGTTCGGCATTCTAACCAACAACCGGCTGATGGTAGAGCAGGGGGCAACGGCGATAACCAGCCATCCGGCGCCAAAGGGGGGCTTGAAGCCGTACCTGAAGAAAAACGTGGATGATATAAAGTCGATGGCTCCGGTCATAGACCAGGATGTACACAAGGCGGCTGTGGAGTTGGCGCATGACGCGAAAACCGCCACCATGCTTGATTTGCAGGAAAAAACCAATTCCATAACCAAGGCCTGTATCAGTTGCCACGAGATGTTCAGGAACTGATCTGTTGGGAATACCGTATCTGAGCGCGGCGAAGAATCCCTTTTAGCCCGGGTGATATCCTTAGATGGCGCTCAGATACAGTCCCTAAGAGTTTTTCAACACCTGCTGGTGTCCCGGTATTTTCTTTACAATACAGAACATGCCTCAACGGGTTATGGTAGCAACGGGATTCATCCTGTTGTTGCGCCCTGACGGGCGCAAGACCGACTAAAGTCCGTTGCCACCGAAACGTATATATCCTTGTGTAAAGCCATTACTGGGACACTACACTAGAATTGCACTCCGATGTGGATGGTGAAGTCCGGCGCGGAGAAGCTAAGGTCTTCCGTGATGGAAATTTCCACTTTGTTCCCGGCTTGCGTTATGTGCCGTGTGCCAATAGTAAGCGCCATCCATTGCCTTTGCACCAGTAGCGGCGTGTCTGCGGCGTAGGGGGACGTTGCGCCGGTAACTTGCCCTATGGCAGACCAGCGGCTTGCAAGCCGCCAGTCCATCGCCGCATCCCAGTAGTAAAAGCCGTTAAGCGTGTAATGCTCTCCGCGGTCTATGAAGCCGGGGTTGAGGTATCCCACAGCCAGCGATGCCTCTACGCTCCCCACCGGGTGGTTTGCCATCATAACGCCCCCCCACTCCCATGCGCCGTTTCCCATGCCGGAGCTGGTGGATGAGGTGGGAGCTTGCGTAAGTAGTTTTACAGAAATGGCGGACTCGCCGCTCCAGAACAGTTCTTTTTTCAGCCAGAGCGTCGCATCGCCGTTTGTTATCGTGTACGGGTTGGCGCTATTCCACGTGCGCCCGTTGTGGAAAACTGAATCCATGAACCGGTTGTGAGGCGCTTCCTGCTGGCCAGCGTACATCGGAAAATTCATAGCGGAGTGGTATTTTGTCACAGCGTCGTCAAGGAATCCGCCTCCCATGTGGAAGAAGGGTTGCTCCACCCCGGCCTCTAGGCCATCGGCAATTCCGTACCGCGCATCCAGCGTCAGTTGCGCCAGCTCCATATCAAATAAAAAGCTCCATGCGCCGTTGGTTGGGATAAAAAAAATGTTGGAGTAGTCCATGTCCGCCCGGTAGCGCCACTCGCCTGTTTTCGCGGCGGATGCGGTGTCGGGCGTAGGGAACAAAAGCCCAAGCCAGACCGGAGAGTGGTTTTTTACCGCGAACGGTTCTCCCGCCGCCGGGTTTGCCCATAGCGACATAGCGAGCAAGAAACAGCCTATGCCGGACAGGATTTTCGTGCGCATACCCGCGATTATATACCGGCATGCCTGTCGGGTTGGCACGTGCTTTTGGGGGATGGCGGCGTGGTGGCGAATGGTGATATATTATTTCCTGTCGCATTACCGGGGTTTGGTATTTTCACACGAGGAGAGTGAACACATGGATACGACCAAGTCGAGTTCGTCCAGCATAGCGAAAATTTTTGCGCACGTCATCCAGGAACTGTTGCAAAAAACGACTGGGAAAAAGTTCCATATTTCCACCACCATAATGCAGATACCCAGCATAAAACTTAGCGGCGATATCAGCTCCTTTGTTACCTACTACGGCGATTACAACGGCCTGATGGTGCTGAACTTCGAGGGTGCGGCGGCGCTGGAGGTGGTGAACAGCATGTTGCTCGGCATGGGGTTGGGCGAGGAAGACCTGCCGAAACATTTCAGTAGCGATGAAGTGCGCAACAACATAGGGGAGTTCACAAACCAGGTGATAGGGAAGATACGTAGCACCATACAGCTTAAATATGATGTCGCGGCAAAGGCGAACATCCCGGCGGTGGTGCCGATTACTGTGCCGCTTTCCATCACGATGGCCACCAAGGGGCAAAGCGAGATGGATTGCCTACGGATAATATTTACCACGGAAAACAACAACCGGTTCCACATGGAGTTGGCTATAGAGCCGATGGCATGGCAACCGCTGTTGGATGGGAAAGGGGCAAGTAGCTTCTAACAGGTTTTTAAAAAAGCCTTCCTATCAAAGGTGGTAAGACCTATTTCCCCTATTTTTAGTGCTATCTGCTAGACGTGATCAATGGCGTTATAAACGGAGCATTTTCCGTATGAGCCGGACAGGGCGCAACCGGCCATGTGCCGTAACAGGGTGTTATTTCCCAGTTCGCCGTTATTTTTCTCGGCCACAAACCAGCATAGAGCGTTAACTTCAAGGTCGTGGGTTATCTGGTAGGTGCGCGGACTTACCGCGAAGGGACACAACATCTGGCTTGCTTTCAGGTGCCGGAACAAAACATCGGTCATATTTACTCCTTGGTGCGGGGCTACTCCAGTTCCAGGTATTTCATGAATTGCGCCACCAACTCCAACCTTTTGCTTATGCCCATCTTGCGGTAGATGTTCTTTATGTGCTGTTTTACGGTGTTGGTGCTTATGAAAAGCTCATGCGACATTTCGGCGTTCGATTTGAAAATGAGCGCCAGTTCCACCACCCGTTGCTCCTGCATCGTAAGCCCGTATTTGTTCAGGCTCTTCCTGAAATCCTCCCTCACGCACTCCACCGTTCTCCTGTCGCGCCTTCCCCTCGCGTGTTCCGACCGGGCGGCAAGGGTATCGTGCGGAACGAGAGCGCTATCCGACGCAAGAAAAACCTCCGGCTCCAAGTAATATGGGTTTTTGTCCGCAACCCCGTTCCTGACCAGGACGGGGTGGGTCTGCATGGCGCTGAAAATCAACTCTGGCGGAAAGAGCCCACGATGGTATTGGCAAACGGTAATGGAATCCATCAAGCCAGAGAAATAATTCATGCGCGCTTCAAATTCCATAACCCGCTCCGCACCATCAATGCCGCCCATGGCCCAGCCCATATCCACCAATATCCTTACTCCACGATACCCCTTGGCAAGCGCATCGATAACCTGCTTGCGGTGGTTGGACAGCGCCTCATCAGGAGAAAACGAACCGGACGAATAAAACATGTCCTTGCAACCGGATATGGAGAGGCCGCCGCCCATCAGTAGCTTGCGCGCCAGCAACCCGTTTTTCTCAAGAAGTAAAAGTGTGTCGTCCAGCTTATGGTCGTGCAGGTAATACACGCATTTTTCGCCCTGCGCCACGGCCGCGCCAAAATATTCCACGATAAACGAAATCCTTTCCTCGTCGTTGCCGTAGACAAAGCATCCATGGTCGCCGTGCTTCAACTGCCGGGCGACCGATACCTGCTCCTCCATGGGCTTGCCAGTGGGCAGGAACATATCCGGCTTGATCGCAATGCCACCAGACGTCCCGGCCTCGAAGTTCATGATATCTTCTAAAAACACCTCCTGCTAAACCTGCGTGGTTCGCAAACCGCCAACAAAAAAAATAACCTTAAAACACCCCACGCCCAACAGCGGACTTAGGCTCTATGCGTAACCACTTTTTCGTTTCTATCACCCAAATACGACAAGACACTACCCTAAAAGGTTACAAGAAGCGTACCTACTGCAAATGCCTATATTCCAAGTGTTTAGGATTTGTTGTTGGCATTGGTAGCGTTGTAAAATGTCACGACCGTTGCATTTTGCAACATGCGAGTGCAAGGTGAGATACCGAAAAAGTGGTATGCCAGTAGCAGGATAAAAGTCACAATGATTTGACTTATTTCCTGCGGTAGAAGAGGCTCCTGTCCACGTTGAGCAGTTCGGCGGCTTTGGATTTATTATTCCCGCATAGTTCAAGGGCCTGCCTCATAACTTCTTCCGTGACCTTGTCCAGGGAGAAGCCATCTTTAGGCAGTTCAATTTCAAACCTTATTTTCCCGTCACCGGCGGTATCCTTGGCTTGGTGGGAACCTGCCAACCGGTTGTTGCAGATGATCAGGTGCCGGGGGAGTATCGGTTCTTCATCTGTCAGGATTGCGGCTCGCTCGATACAATTTTTCAGTTCCCGGATGTTGCCCGGCCATGGGTAATCCACGATATATCCCATCGACTCCTCCGATATACCGGGGAGCGGCTTGCCGAACTCTGTGCGGAAGAGTTCCATAAAGTGGCCGACAAGCAGTGGGATATCCTCCTTGCGTTCCCGCAACGGCGGAAGCGTGATGGGAAATGCGTTTATCCGGTGGTACAGGTCTGCGCGGAACGATTTCTCTTTCACCATTGCGCCCAAATCGCGGTTGGTAGCCACAATCACGCGGCAATCCGCTTTTAGCCGCGTGTTCGAGCCGACTTTTTCGTACACCCTTTCTTGCAACACCCGCAAGAGCTTTGCCTGTAGCTCCAGCGACATATCCCCTATTTCGTCCAAAAATATCGTCCCTTTCTGGGCAAAGGCGAACTTACCTTCCCTGTCCCTGTCGGCTCCGGTGAAGGCTCCCTTCACATGGCCAAATAGTTCCGTTTCCTGCAAGTTTTGCGGGATGCTGGCGCAGTTCACGGCGACAAATTGGTTTGCCATGCGCGAGCCGGAGAAGTGGATGGCCTGGGCCAGCACTTCCTTCCCTGTGCCGCTTTCGCCGTAGATTGCCACTGTGGTATTAGGCACCCTCGCGACCTTTTCGGCATCCCGCAGGGCTTGCCCCATGGCTTTAGAGCGTGTGACGATATTGTGGAAACTGTATTTCTGGCTCAGGTGGTCTTTTAGTTTCCAGTTTTCCTCGCTCAGCTTGCTGTAGCTGATGGAGCGGCGGATGGTGGCGAGCAGGCTTTGTGGGTCGAACGGTTTTTGGAGGTAGTCGTTCGCCCCCTCCTTGATGGATGCGACCGCCGAATCTATGGTGGCATAGGCCGTCAGCACTATGCACGGTACGTTACGGTAATCCGCTTTGATAAATTTCAGCAGTTCCAGTCCGCCCATAACCGGCATCTGCTGGTCGGTAACTACGATATCCACCCCGCCGGTTTTCAGCGTTTCCAGCGCCTCTTTGCCGTTTCGCGCCAGCAGGCAGGAGAAGCCGGATCCAACAAGGGTAGCCTCCAGGGTCAACAACGATACCTCGTCATCATCCACTATCAGCACTATCGCTTCGCCCATATGCCCCCCTTCCCTAACCGGAATACCATCTGATGCGCGGCATCATATCCGCTTGTGTGGGATTTTACCACACGCGCCCCAAAGCGGCGCTTCCCTACGGCGAAACATCGGCACAACCACGCAATGGGCGGTACCGGAAGCGGAAGGTGATTTGGTAAAACTGATATGCCCGGAATTGAATAGCTATTTTTACACGGTCTGCTAGGATTACTCCAATAAGGGGCGGTAAAAAATCGCCATACGGGGCATTTCGGATTAGGCAAGAGCAGAAAACCAGGGAATCAATTGACTTGGACGAATAGATGTGTACGCTTAGACAAAAAAACAGGG
>JAHFEI010000338.1 GCA_023248615.1 Nitrospinales bacterium
TTGGAACTGTCCACTATTATGAACCTCCGCACATCCAGCATCCCCATCTGCCGCGCCGCAGAGAAGAGATAGTCGTTTTCCTCTATCGGCATGACTGGGGTGTGCATCACCGTCTCTATGGCTATGGAGGAAATATCCTGCCCGGACTCGATGGTAGCCAAAAGGTCGTATCTGGTGAAAATTCCTATCGGAAGTTTTTTCTCCACAACCACGACGCAACTAATGCCTTTTTGGGCCATCTTTTCCACCGCTTCTTTAACGGTGTTCTTGCGCTGGACTGTCACAACGGGATGGCTCATAATCGACTTTATTTTCAAGACCCGCCCTCCTCGGATGAAGTTATGTACCAGCATATAATGGAGCATCGGGAGCATTTTTTCAATCGCATTGTTTCCAGTTCGTTTACGGCATTGGCGTGAGATATAATGTCGCGGTGATAATTACAAAACAAAAGCAGTTTGAAGATATAGTAAGCGCATGCAGAGGGGCCAAAAATCTCTTTTTGTTCGGGTGTGGGGATTGTGCCGAATTGTGCCGCACCGGCGGGCAGGAGCAACTGGATGAATTGGCGGAAAAGCTGAGGAATCAGGGCGTTACCGTAACAGGGACAACCTTGATACATGCCACATGCCACGAGCTGGATGTGCAAAGGGAACTGCGAAAGCATAAGGAGGCCGTAGCTGGCGCCGATGCGGTGGTAGTCCTGGCGTGTGGCGCGGGGGTGCAGTCGGTGGGCGACTCCACAGAGAAGCCTGTAGTCAGCGGTTGCGATTCGCTGTTCATCGGCAATTCCCGGCGGCAGATGCATTTCTACGAAAAGTGTTCTGTCTGCGGCGAGTGCGTTTTGAATGAGACGGCGGGGCTTTGTCCGGAAACCCGTTGCCCCAAGGGGCTATTGAACGGCCCTTGCGGCGGCGCCACGCGTGGTAAATGCGAGGTGGATGCGGCAAACAACTGCATATGGATAGGGATATACGACAGGATGAAAAAACTTGGAAGGACAGAAGACATGATGCGCGTTTCCGAGCCGAAAAACCGGAAGGTGGCCAACAAGCCGCACCGCATTGAAGAGCCGTTACAGCCTAAAAAACAGGGATAAAAATGGGAAAGTTCCGGGACAGTCTCGCAAAAGGTTTCACAATAACGGTGGAGATACCGCCGCCAAAAGGTTCCGATGCCTCTTCGTTCCTGCGGGTTGCAGGGGCGGTGCGCGACCGCGTCTCCGGTGTAAACGTAACCGACAACCAGCGCGGGATGATGCGCATGTCGTCGCTGGTTTTTTCCCACCTGCTTCTCGATGTGGGGGTGGAACCGATATGGCAACTATGTTGCCGCGACCGCAACCGCCTTGCGCTACAATCCGACATGCTTGGCGCGTGGGCGCTGGGTATTGAAAACCTGTGCATAATGACCGGCGATTTCCCCACACTGGGGGATAACCCGCAGGCCAAGCCGGTGTACGACCTGGATGCGGTGCAACTGATACAGGCGGCCGACATGTTTGGCAAGGGCATAGGCATGAACCGTAAGGAGATAAAGGACCACAAGGAGTTCTACATTGGCGCGGTGCTGAACCCGTTTTACGAGCCGCTGGAACTGGAAATGATGAAAACGCAAAAAAAGATGAACGTCGGCGCCCGTTATTTCCAGACGCAACCGTTTTTCGACATATCATCGGTGGATAGTTTTCTCTCGATGGTGAAGGGGATGGACGCCAAGTTCCTCATAGGCGTAACGCCGCTGAAATCGGAAAAGATGATTAATTTCCTCAACCTTAACGTACTCACCTCCCCCATCCCGCAGGAAGTTTCCTTGCGCATCACGCAGGCAACAGACCCGGCGGCAGAGGGGCTGGCTGTTGCGGCGGAATTTGTAAACGCCTTGCGTAAAAGAGGGGTGGATGGCGTACACCTGATGCCTATCGGGCAGGTGGAGGCGATACCGCAGTTGCTGGACATGATAGACGAGGGCGCCTCGAAATGAGCGAGCCGATGCAACCGGAAAAAGGGAATATGCAACCCGGTGCGCCGAATGCCGCCTTCTCCCGCAAACCGCCCTGGCTGAGAAAAAAAATCGGCCTCTCCTCCACCAATGCCCTGAAAAGCGAACTGCGGGAAAAAAACCTGCATACCGTGTGCGAATCGGCAAGGTGCCCAAACATCGGAGAATGCTTTTCCCGAAAGACCGCAACCTTCATGGTGCTGGGCGATACCTGCTCCCGCACATGCACGTTTTGCGCGGTTGGCAAGGGAAAGGCCAACGCGCCCGACCCCGCCGAGCCTTTGAATGTGGCCCGGATGGCGCGGCGTATGGGGCTTACCCATGTGGTAATCACATCGGTCACACGCGACGACCTGTCGGATGGCGGCGCCCGGCATTACGCAGAAACGGTGCGCGCCGTGCGAGCCGAATGCCCCGGCGCGGCGGTGGAACTTCTCATCCCGGATTTCAACGGCGATGCGGCGGCGCTTGGCGCCGTGCTTGCCGAGCGGCCCGATATCCTGAACCACAATGTGGAGACTGTGCCGTCGCTTTATCATTTGGTGCGTCCGCAGGCGGACTTCGGGCAATCTCTGGAACTCTTGCGTCGCGCCGCAGATTGCGGGATTATT
>JAHFEI010000339.1:0-810 GCA_023248615.1 Nitrospinales bacterium
TGCGGCACCTTTCATTCCCGTTCCAAAACCGGCGGGCAATAGCGGCTGCGCTACCGTTTGAAATGGAATCGACTCTCCCCTACCCCGCCGCAGAAGCAGAAACATCTTTCATGGTGCTTTCATCCGCGAAGGTGGAAACAAAAGTACTGGCCTGCGCGGTGCGGAAAGACAGGCTTGCGCACTACAAATCCCTGCTGGCGGAGGCTGGTATAGAGGCTGGCCACATAGCGCCGGAAACCGCATCTCTAATATTTTTCCACTGCCATATCCTGGGAACGGCGGTGCAGCAGGAAAAGGTTCACACACTTCTGGCGAGCGTGGATGGGGACGAGATGCTACTTTGTTTCGCTGGCGATAGCGGCTACTACGATATACACGCTACTGTGGCAGACAAGCTGGAAATACCACGCTTCACCGCCGCTGTGGGCAAAGAGCCGATGAAAACCTATATCGGAGGCGCGGGGAGCGGGAGACTGGGCGCTGACAGGGCATACCTGCCGGAAATGTGGAAACGACAGCTTGAAACAATGCTTGGCATCGCCGAACCGGAAAACCTGATGGCGCCTGTGGGACTGGCGGCAATGGCGGAATGCGGCGCAAAAGAGCTTGCCTTCCCGTGTGCGGAAGGCCGTAAATTTAAAATCGGCTCCAACATGAAGTTTGCCGCTATAGGCGCGGCTTGTTGCATTATGCTGGCGTTTGGCTACCTCTTTTACCGCAACCACGCCAAACAACAGGCATATGAAGCAATAACCAACCAGATGAAAACCATGTATACCACCGCCGTGCCGGGCGGCAAACCGGTAAAGC
>JAHFEI010000339.1:820-2608 GCA_023248615.1 Nitrospinales bacterium
GAAGATGCGCCGCGCCGGATTGGCTGGTGGAGGCAGGGCAGACCTGCTCTGGATACTGAAGCGAATGGCCGAAAGCCTGCCGGAAGGGCTGGCAATGGAAGTGGATGAAGTAACCTACGATGAGGAATGGGTAAACCTCAGCGGACGCACGGACAAGTTCGAATCGGTGACAAGGATCAAGGAACTGTATTCCATAATGTCGCCGTTCAAAAACGCCGAAGTGACGGACAGCCGCGCATCAGCCGATGGTAAAAAAGTAATCTTCAAATTGAAGATGCAGATATGATGCTACCGTCGGGGAACAAAAGGAAAAACGCCCTTTTCGCCATTTCCGCGCTCCTGCTGGCATGGATAATTATCGGCGGAATGCTAATGCCGATGCAGGAAGAATCCGAATGGACAGACCGCAAAATACGCACGGCGCGGAACGACTTGAGAAAGATGAAAGAAATGGCAGACCGCTACATAACGCTCTCCGCCAGCCTGCCGCAGGGGATGCGGACGGAACCATCCGGCGTTTCAACCCTTTCGGATGTGGAAAATATCTCGCGCAGGCTGGGGATAGAAAACAGGATTAAGCGGATGTCACCGGAGATTGACCCCGTGACAAAGCGCGAAAATGGGGTGTCGCTTACCATCACCGACATTCCGTACGCACCCTTCATAGATTTCCTGCAAGCGCTGTACGAATCCGGCTCCGTAATTAACGTCAGGCGGGCCAAGATATCCGCATCGTTTGAAAACCGTAGCAATATCAATGTTGAAATGACCGTTTCCAAATCGTTTTAGCCCGGATTATGCGCAGAATAAACACAACGCTGGGAAAACACGGTGGGTACAGGTAAGAGTGTGTGTACCTGCCGAAAAATATAGGCGGGACGTGAAAAGAAAAATCGCCACATGGATAGTGTACTCTTTGCTATTTGCCGTAGTGCTTGGAATATTCGTGCTACGCAATGTGGATGGCGAGACCGTGCGGGAAAAACTGGAGGGGTACACACGCGAAAAAACCGGCATGGACATCTCCATCAGCACGCTGGAGCTGTCCCTCCCCTTCTCCGCCACAATGCTGGACGTGAAAATAAACGATAAGCCCACGAAGACGGAGATACGGCTGGAAAAACTGGAAGTGGGCGTCGTGCTCTGGAAACTTTTATTTCTTAGCCCAACGATGCGCTTCAAAGCGGTGGAAAAAAACGGGTTCATTGCGGCGGACGTTTCGCCCGGCATTTTTCCCGGTAAAGTTAAAATCAAAATTGAATCGCGTAAATTCCCTGTGGACAAGGCTATAACAATGGTCAACGGTATGCCGTTACCGGTACAAGCCGCGCTGGATGCCGACATTGAAGCGGGCATCCCACTAAAATCGCTTCCGGACATTTATGTGGAAGGCGGAATTGCGCTAACTGGCCTGAACCTGAAAACCGACTCGACATGGGGCGCCATGATGAAAGGGTTCCTGCTGAAATCCGCCAAGTGCTCCATACATGTGAGAGAACGCGCCCTTGCCACCAACGAATGCGTAGTTTCCACATCCATGGGGGACGCGCAACTTCGCCTTACCGCAAAACTATCCGAACCTGTCGCAAACTCCGCGCTAGACGGGTCTGTAATGCTAACCCCTTCCGGCAAGCTGGCAGATATGGCCGCGATGCTGTACGCCAAATACCGGAAACCGGATGGGGCATACTATTTGCCCCTTGCCGGGACGCTTGGCAACCCGGCACTGGCCCGGTAAAACGGCGGCAATTTTTTTTATTTGCACACACCAAATCCATTTCTTACGGA
>JAHFEI010000059.1 GCA_023248615.1 Nitrospinales bacterium
CTTCAGCCAGTACTTTGGCGCGAAGCGGCAACCCGCCTCATTGCGGCTGGCCCCGCAGGGGCAACGCTTCGTTGCTCCGCAACGAACGACAGGCTAAAAGTCTATCCCACCAATGATTTGTAATGACTCGAACCCCTCCTGCGCCTTCCCCCGTTCCCGGTAGGTACAGGCTTCAGCCAGTACTTTGGCGCGAAGCGGCAACCCGCCGCATTGCGGCTGGCCCCGCAGGGGCAACGCTTCGTTGCTCCGCAACGAACGACAGGCTAAAAGCCTATCCCACCAATGATTTGTAATGGCTCGAACCCCTCCTGCGCCTCCCCCCTTTCCCGGTAGGTACAGGCTTATCTGCATTCCCGCTTTCAGAGATGACAATTTTTGCGTAGCTATGAAAAGTTAAGATGCTCTAGCCGGAGCTTGGGGATCCACCGGGGATAGGAATGTTTACGCTACCATCGCTTATGCGCGGGCGGGTTTGGGCTTGCACAGGAATATGAAATAGTTCGAGAGGTTCAGCGGTATCAGCGGCCTTAGGAAGGCTCCCAAAAACCAGCGGACGCATTTTTCCGCTGTCGTTATGACCGCCGGGTCTTTTCGTTTGTAATACCAGTCAATCGCGGCGAATCCGTTATACTTCACCGTGCTTTCCACCATCAGGCCGTGCGATTCCAGCAATCCGCGCCAGTCGCCATACGCCATGAATGCAAGCTCTTCCTGCCCGTCCTGGTCGTTCCCTTTTCCTGTGCGCAAAACTTTCCATATGGTTTTCAGGTCGTACCCGTTCGGCACGATTATCATTATCCACCCGTCCGGTTTTGCCACCCGCGCCATTTCGCCTATGGCTTTTCCCTTATCCAGAAAATGCTCCAGGCTTCCCAGGTTGGTTACGATATCGAACGTGCCATCGCGAAACGGCAGGCGTTCCGCCTCTCCTTTCAGTATTTCTTTCGCGCCCTGTTTTTTTGCCCCTTCCAGCGCAGTAGCGGAAAAATCCACCCCCACGCACCGGCACCGGCCATTTCCGGCGGCCAGGAAAAAACCTTTTCCGCAGGCAACGTCCAGCAGGAGCGAATCTTTTTTTACCGGCGGCAGGTTGTGGAACAGCGGGTAATCCGCCAGCGGGAAACGCAGGTCGCTCTTTGTATGCAGGCTGTCGTAAAACTCTTTCAGCCCACCGTTATCCCGAAAAGCCCCTACCGCCATTCCGCCTATTTCCGGAAACGCACGGTATCGTTTTCGCGCAGGCCGGATATGGTTATCGCCGCGCCTTTTGAGCTTTTCATCGCGCCCATGTTGGATGGCAAAAATGTTTTCCGTATCGCCCCATCGCCGTGGAAGACAAGCGCCGTTCCCGGCTTAGACCCTTTCACCCCGAAGACGACCAGTGACGGAATTCCTCCCGCCAGCGCCTTGGTATCAACCCCTATGGCATTGAGCATTTTTTCCGTGCGGGCATCAACCTTTTGCGGCAACATGGAGGCGCGGGCAAGGATAACGCCAGCCCCTTTTTTGAGCGCGTCTATTGCGTTGGCAAGGCGGTAATTCTCGGCGGAATCCCTTGCGTTATCGCGGTAGGATTTACCGGCCACCCCGGCCTTATTGATGAAAACTGCGGCGTAGCCTCCCACATCGGGCGCGGAGAATTCCGCTTTGCCATTTCCCCACGCTATGGTGGCCGATGGTGGAATGGTATTTGATGAGTGTCCGCCGGCAAAATCTTCCCGGTTGAGCTTAGGCACACTTTGGGCCGAGAATGTTTTGTTCCCCAGGGCCAGCCCGGCAGGCGCGTCATCCGGATGGTACAGGCCGATTTTTGGGGCCTTTAGCAGTTCCGCTATTTCGGCATATGTCATCTGTGCGGTCGTGCCGGAAAATTCCGGCGCAAGCAGTTCCTTTATCGTCACGCCCTTGCCGCGCACAAGGCGGCCCGTAATATCTTTCCAGTCCAGCCCCGCTTCCAGCACATTGCCGTAGATGGATGCGGCAAGGTCGGCCCGCCCGGCCCGCACTAATGCCGCCGCCAGCGTACGCAGTGTTTTTACGGGGACTTTCTGGCAAAGGGAACATTCGCCTTGTATGTAAGGTTCAAGCCCCGCGTCCACTTGCTGTCCGGATATGGGAACAATTCCCAGCAGATCGATGTAGAGCGCCGTGGCCTCTGCCCACCTTTCCAAGGCCACCGCCGCTTTTGCGGTAGCGGCAGTGGCCCCCTCGCTGGCCTGATACACCACATGCGCCGAAAGGTATCCGTCGTAGGATGATTCGTAATCCCCCACAAGGCCGTACCAGTACCCCATGTCCATCATCGGCTCGAAATAGTTGCGGTAGTTGGGATAAGCCGCAAGCGCCCGTTTGACGTGCGCCAAAGGCAGGCCGCCTGCCGGAATTTTTTCCACCGCTATCCGTTTTACCACGCCGAATGTATCAAGCCACAAGGCCTCGTCCAGTGCGCGTTCCCTTTCCGCGCTTCCTTCGGGAAGTTTCAGGGCGGCATCCAGAAACTGTTTAGCCAGCCAGTCCGCCTTGGCCGTCAGGGTGGGGTCGCTTTCCGGCGAGACCCGTGTAATTGCGCCGGACGCATGCACCGTGAACCGTTTGTACAGGTCGAGATACCACTCGCCCCCCTCTTTGTGCCAATAATCGGAAACGCCGATGTTCCCAACCGAAGACCCCATCATAATAGGCATAGGCGCACGGACATCGGAGATGACAACGGCATCGTTGCCGCCCGGGGAAATTCTGAACTCCACAAAACGATATCCGACCACTTCCGGGAGATATCTTGTTTTCAACTCCGGCTCCGCTCCTGGTTCCAGCGCAGATTTCGCCCCGCTTAGCGAAACAGTTTTATTGATGGGCATTGCGTATGGGTTGCCGGCAAAATCCCGCAACGAAACTTTTTTGCGCTGTCCGGGGAGGACGAAAGAGTATATCGCCTTCCAGTCGCTCCTGGCCTCCGCCTCGAAGAGCGCGCTTTGCCTGCGGGCCAATTCCACGCACTCTTCCGCATCCGGCCCTGCGGCATATGCCAAAGCCGGGAAAGCCGCCAGCGCGGCAAGAAGCAGTCCTGCGGCTATCCGCGCCGCCACCTTGCCAAAAAAAGCAGTTTCCTTTTGGCGAGTACCCATCACTTTTTGCTCCACATTTTGAAATACCCAACCCTGCCGCTATATCGGTACCGGGAGATAATCCAATCCACCAGGTTTGGCGCGTAACCCACCAGTCGTCGCTCCTCCCTGCCATCTATCGGTATATCCACTACTATTATAAGCGGTGGCGCGGCAACATCCAGCCGCGATACCAGGTTTTTTTCGTCCTGCGTGGTGCGGAAGGTTCCCGGTAGCACCCAATCGTATGGCGTGGGGTTTTTCCTTCCGGAGAGATAATACCAGATAGGGTTTAGCGGGGCTGTAAATATCGGCTCGTCCTTCTTCACTGCGAGGTCTATCCAATCCGTCACCTGCCCCACCATCGCGGCATCCTGCTCCGGCGCGATTACACCTTTCGCCCGCCCCCTGGCAATCTCCGTATCCACTTCGCGCACCGCGCCTATGGAGCCTGCGTAAAACCCGTTTACCACATTGAAATCCGCCATGTATAAAACCCACACGAAAAATAGGGCGGATATGGCGACCAGCCTGCGTGGCGCATCCGCGAACCGGCTTGCCAGCCGGTAAGCAAGATACACCGCAACGATAAAAAACAACGGCAGGCAACGGATAAGGTTATCGAACCCGGCGCGCATTACAACCAGCGCCATCGCGCATACCTGAAGCCAAGCCAAGGCGGCGAGCGGCCTGCTTTTTTCCCGGAGCGCCAAAAGGGCGAGAAGAAGCCCGGCGGCAAACGGAAGGTAAAAAAGCATGTTTTCCAAAAACGGGAAAAGGCCAGCGCCACCGCCCTGGTATCCCGCCCAGGGTGTGGGGAACGGGTTGCCCCACAACTGCCGCTCCACCTGTATCCTGTAGAAGATAAGCTCCATAATATCGTTGCGCAACAGCGCCACCGCCACCGCGATGGTCGCCGCCAGCACGAGCCAGCCCTTTTTGCCGAACCCGAATAGCGACAGGACAACGTATGCGTACACCGGCGACGCAAGTAGCACAACCTCGGCCTTGAACAGGTAGCTGGCAACGCCCGCCGCAACAACCCAGGGCCAGTTGCGCCTGTTTTCAAAGAAGAGTATGGCGGCCCACGCATTGCACAGGAACATCAGGCCGTAGAACCTTTGGTAGTACACGGCAGGGGCGGACAGCACAAGCAACACCGCAAACAGCACATATACCGGCGGCATGAACCGGCGGGCGATATGGAACGCCGCCACGCCGAACAGGGCCGTTATCACAGCATACAGGTAGCGCACCGGGAGCATGCCGAACCCGAAGAGGCGGAACATCGCCTCCACCAGCCAGTACCTTCCGGGCGGGTATCCGTAGAAATCCACAAACACTTTCTGCCCGTCCATGTAGCGCATGCCACCGGCATAGATATCCCCCTCGTCCCACAGGTTTAGGCCGTACTTGCAAAAGGAGACATAGTAAATGGCCGCCGCGATAAAAATGAATGCGCCGATGATTGTGGTTCTTGTAATATCCATTCCAGGCTCAATTGTATTCATGAAACACGATGGCAGGTGAAAAAAATGTTCGGTACCAAACAGTTTGTTGAAGAACCCGGAATCATTGTTATCACTGGAAATGTGCGGTTAGCCATCCTGAGCCCCGGCGAAGGATTTCACCCAGGTTAATGGAGATTCTTCGCCGCGCTTCGCTTGGCTCAGAGATGACGGTCTTCGTGGGGAGGAGGCGGGAACGCCGCCCGGTATATCTGCGGCGTTATTGGTGGAGGTGTTTTTCGGCGGCCTTCGCCACGGAGGATTTCGGGGCTATCTTTATGGCGGTGCGGTACTCATTTCTCGCTTCGGCGCCCTTCTTCATTGCATCCAGTATCTTGCCACGAAGCAGGTGGGAATCGGCCAAGGCCATTATGTCGCCCTTTTCTACAAGAGCCGCCGCCTTGTCTACATACTGAAGGGCGGATGCGGCGTCTTTTGCCGCCAATTTCAGCCGCGCCAGGTGGTAGTAGTACCCCTTCTGGTTGGCGGGATCAAGCGTAAGGCCTTGCTCCAGGATTTTTTCCGCCCGTGCGGATATCTTCGGCTCTTGCAATGCCGTCTCGCCCATTCCCATGCGCGCCGCCCAGAACGTAGGGTCCTGCGCCAGTGCGCGTTCAAAAAGGTCTGCCGCCTTGTCGTACTCCTTCATTGCGTGATGGTACTTGGCAAGCCAGAAAAGGGCGTAGATGTTGTCCTTTTGTAGTTCCAACGTTTTCGCAAGGTACGGGAACGCATCCGCCCAGCGCTTTTGCAACATGAGGAGTTGCCCCATGTTCAACTGGGCAAACGGGTTTTTGTCGTCAAGTGATATTGATTTGGCAAAGTTCGGCTCCGCCTCGGCAAACAGGTCTTGCTCCTCCGCCAGCGTACCCAGGTAGTTGTACGCCATCGCGCTTTTCGGGTTGATGCTGATAGCCTTTTCCAGGGCTTCCTTGGCCTTGTCGTACTTGCGCGCCCAGACATAGGTTATGCCTAGCTGGTCCCACGCCTTGTCGTTATTCGGCTCCACCTCCGCCCACTTGGCGTAGCTTGCGGCCGCATCGTCCAGCATGCCCATCTTGCTGTTTACCTGCCCCAGTAGCGGATAGTTGCCGACAAACTTCGGGTTAATGCCGGATGATTTGGTGAAGAGCTCCTTCGCCACGTCCAGTTCCCCCTTGTGGTAATGGATAACGCCGCGCCAGTAATCTTTTTTGAATAGCTCCGCTTTCGGGAGTTTGACCGATACCGTATCCACCGTTTTGAAGGCGTCATCGAACTTGCCGGACTTGGCAAAAATCTCTGCCTTGAAATAGGCGGCATCCGTATTATCGGGGTCTATCTTGATTGCGTTCTCGGCTTCCGCCAGCGCCTTTTTTGAATCCCCGGCGGCCAAGTATTCCTTGGCCATTTCGAACCGCACCTGAGAATCGGCCTTGGCCTTTTCCTTCGAGGCATGGCACGCAACGGTCAAGAGAACCAGCGCGATGATTGCCAGATATTTAATTTTCATTTAAACAAATTAAAAAACCCCGGCTTTTTGGGAAGCCGGGGTTTCTCTATAGTATTGCTTAGCAGTGTTCAGTCTGCGGTGCTGGTTTCGCTACCAGGCATGCGGAAGTTAAAGCCTGCGCTTGCGGTTGCGTTCATAATGGTCGAGTAGCCCCTGATTTTGCCAGCCGAGGAGCCGGTTATAAGGACAATACCACGAACACTGGTGCCAAGCTGGGTGGTGGTTACGGTGCCGGTTGCGGCCGGGCCTGCGGCATCAGTGGAGAAGTTCCACATGCTACCCGCCGCCATCGTCCTAGTGGTGGAGCCGACAAGGGTGTTGGTCATGTCGTTAAAGGTTACGGTCGCCGTGACAATGTTAGTGGTGTCGGTATTCCGTAGGTTGAAGTAGGTTGCCCACGAACCTCCGCTGTTATGGTACCAGAAGCCTGTGTCGGCATTGGCCGTACCGTTCAGTACGATGGATGCGGCAATCGCAAACAGGAAAATCGCAATCTTCTTCATTCGTAAATCCTCCAAAAAAAATAAAATAAAATAATAAAGCTGAATAATTTCTATCTAGCTAAGAACCCCTATTGATATCAGCTAACCGCCTTTCTCCCCACTCCGTTTATTACCACGGAATCTTTTACACCATACCACTGCATGAACCGCCTTGGCGGCTCCTGCTACATACAGAGCCGTGTAACCGACTAAGATAATACCCAGTATCAACTGCATTGTCAAGCGCCCTGCACAACTAGCATTATCAGCATGTTAGCGGTTGGCGTTAAATATTATTCCGGAACATCCAGTGCCGGAGCCAGCCTATACATGGTCTTTATCGTCAGAGGCGCCCCATATCTTGAGTGCCAAAGAATTTATATTTCATGTGGCGCACGTCCGGCGTCAGGTAGTCCTGGTTTCATTTGAGCGCCAGTAGAGCAGGAAATAGTTTGTTGCGGATGTAAGGCTGAACGCCAAAGCGACAAAAAGGCAGAGCATACCGATGGTCTGGAAATCGATGAACCTGAAATTCCAATCCAGCATAAGGAATTCCATGGCGGCTATTTCGAAACCGGTTTTGTATTTTCCAAGCGTCCCGGCGGGTATTATCAGTTTTTCCGATGCGGCTACCATGCGCACACCGCTCACGGCGAGTTCGCGCCCTATTATGATGGTGGCAAGCCATGCCGGAACCCGGCCCAGCCCTACCAGCGGCACCAAAACCGACATTATGAGTATCTTGTCCGCTATCGGGTCGAGCAATTTCCCCAGTGTGGTGACCTGCCCGGTGGAGCGAGCCAGATGCCCGTCCAGCCAATCTGTGATGGCGGCCAGCGAAAATACGCCCGCCGCCAAAAACGAATAGAGCGGCAACGGGTTGATGAGGAACACGATAATTATAGGGACAACGAATATCCTGACAAGCGTCAGCTTGTTGGGCAGGTTAAGCCGGTTCAAAAGCCATCCGCCAAGGTGCAGTGGTTGTTAAAAGTCGTCATTGGGGTTCAGCGGTGTGTCGGTAAGCAGGATGGAGGAGCCATCGGTGGTTTCGTAGCGGTATATTTTTTTTCCGTAAGAGTTGTCCGGTACCAAGTACCTGGCCGATTCGTACGGCTTGCCGTAAAGGCCGAGTATTTTTTCTACGTATTCCATCGTCTCCTGGTACGGCGGTATGCCGGAATATTTCCTCACGGCATCTTCCCCCGCATTGTACGCCGCCAGGGCTATCCGCAGGTCGCCGCGATATTTTTTCAACAGGTGTTTAAGGAGCTTTGTGCCGCCGTGGATATTGTCGTCCGGGTTGAAGCTGTCTCTCACGTTGTACTCCGACGCTACGGACGGCATAAGTTGCATAAGCCCACGCGCCCCTTTGGGGGATAGGGCTTTTGGGTTGAACCCGGATTCCACGGTTATCACGCACTTTATCAGTTCGGCATCCACGCCGTGGGCGGATGCCGCCGCATTTATCGACGGCAGGAACCTATCGCGGTTTATGGTGTACATCGCGTTTATGGTCGCCTGCTTGGGTTCCGGCACCCTTTTATAAATCTGGAACGGCCAAGTCGTTCCGCTGTCGGAGAAGTGCAGTGTGCCGCTTTCATCCACATACTTGATTATGTCTGCATGCGCCTGCGGTACGGCAACAAATACCATACATGCGCAAGTGCAAAGCAACAATCCACAAAACCTAACCATCACCACAAGTTTATTACAAAAAGATGCCCAGTCAAACCGCAAAGTGTGCTATAAAAAATTGCATATATGGCGGTAGGTGGAAACGGGCGGGGGAAGTTTCTTTTCGGCCTCCTTTTTTTTTCGGGCGCGGCGGACGCATTTGCGGCTGGACTGATATCCCCGGACGGATTTTGGATAGCGGGGCTGTTCCGCAAAGGCGGGCCGATGATGTGGCCTATCCTTATGTGTTCCATATTTTCCCTCGCAATAGCCGTAGAGCGCGCCATGCAGTTGCGCAGCAAAAAAGTTATCCATCCCGATTTCCTTAAAGACGTGAAAGCGCATTGGCTACGGGGCGATTACGACAAGGCGTTGAAAGTGTGCCGTAGCCACGATATTGCCATCTCGCGCATAGTGCGGGCGGGGCTTTTGCGGTCTGACATGGGAATACTGGAAATAGAACGCGCCATAGAGGGCGCTGGCGCACATGAAACGACAGTGCTTACCTCAAACCTCCGATGGCTTGGCGCCCTTGCCAACATAGCGACCCTCTTGGGGCTTTTGGGCACGGTCACGGGCATGATACGGTCGTTTAACGTCATAGCTTCGGCTGGCCCCGGCAACCTTTCGCTGGTGGCCAACGGCATAGCAGAGGCGCTTATCGCCACGGCGGCGGGCCTTACGGTCGGCATACCCACCTTCGCCGCCTACCACTTCCTGCGCGGCAAGGCCGACAGGCTGGTGATATTGATGGAAGAAATTTCGATAGGCTTTGTGGAAGATATCGCCGCTCGCAAAAACGCAAAAAAAGACGAGAGCAAGGATTGAGATGAAGTTCCAAAGGGGGGACGAAGACGATTACAACCTTAACGTCACCTCGCTGGTGGATATTGTGCTGATGCTACTCATCTTCTTTATGGTGTCCAGCGCGTATGTGGATTTTACCAAGCGTATGGAGGTGCAACTTCCGGCGGCGGACGGAGGCGGCTCTGCCACCCCCAACAAACCGTACAGCATAGAGATAGACGGCGACGGCAGGATATTTTTCGAGGGGAGCCAGGTGCGGCTGGAAGATATAAAAACGGCGCTAAAACAGGCGGGCGACCTGAAAAAATCGGTAGTGATACGGGCGGACAAAAAGCTGTACTACGGCCTTGCCGTGCAGGTGATGGGCCTGTGTAGCGAAAGCGGAATTACCGACATAGGGCTTGCAGTCCTTTAAGATGGGAATCCTGGAGAACCTGCCCGAAATACTGGAGCCTATAGGGAACGCCGCCAGCGCGGCTGATGCGCAAAAAGGGCTCAAAAAATCGCTGGTCGCCCTGGTGAAAGCGGCTGGCATGGATGCGGGGTGGGTTCGCATACGGCTGGAGCGCGGCGAAGTGCGGATAGCGCCGGAATCCGGCTAGGCGTTGTCCTCCTTT
>JAHFEI010000340.1 GCA_023248615.1 Nitrospinales bacterium
AGGGGTCTTTTCACCTATCGCCCGGTACTTTTTCGTTACCGCATCTTTTGATACGTCCGTAAGGGGGCGGTCAGCCCACCCGCCAAAGCAAAGATTAAACACTGCTCTGTAATCCCGCACCGTCTTTGGTTTGAGGTTCCCCCGTTCAAGGTAATCGTCAAGACACCGGCGTAAGGTGATTGCTTCGTGTTCCCGCCCCTCCCGCTTCTTGGCGTTGGGGTCTATCCCCTTTTGCATTTCGGACTGTTTGGCCTTGGCCTCCACCCTCATCATTTCAGGTACGTCCCCCTTTTCGTGGGTTCCGATCTTCACCCGCCGGGTTTTGCCTTTAACCTTCCCTTCGACAAAGAAAGCTTTCACGCTCCCAGATACGCGAAGCCCGAAACCCTTTAGCCGCGTGTCATAGATTATGAGTATCTTTCCCTCCGAATAAGGAATCCCCTCCACCGTGCTCTTTGTGAGCAGTTTAACGGCCATTTCAAATCCCTCCAAAGCCCGCTCAATTGTTATTTTCTTGAATCCTACACGGCGGCTGTGTAGGCCCTATGTAGGAAAGAGGGTTAAAACGCAAAACAACCCGCTAACACTACGAAGCGAATATTACCTTATGGATAAAGGGCAAACAAGGGGCATTTAAAACTGTGTAGGATTTTATAAAAGTTGATTCCAATAACTTCGGATCAATAGGTTGGGGGTTCGAGTCCCTCCGGGCGCACCATATTATCAAGAGCTTGCAGCTCCTGTTTTCCGGTTTGCCTTCCCACTGTCGCAAAATTGATGCAGGTGCCATATCACCCTGCCTTGGCCCTGGCCCGATCTACGTTCGCCCGGAGCGTATCTACATTGAGATTCGCTTCTTATCATCTAGAGCATCCATGCTTTAAACTACATGAAAAAAATCGGACATTCCGCAAGAATGTTCCGTCTTTTTGACAGGAGCATCCTGTAAAGATGCGAAGTGTAAAGTGCCGTTCAAGGCAAGGAACTGCGGAATAATTCGGGTGGGAAAGTTAAATGTTGACTTGTCTCTGCTCTAAATAATATTCTACCGATTCTCATAAACAGGGAAGTCGACAGTTGGCAATCTCATTGGGGAAATGTCGACCCGGTAATTTTACGGGGAACTTTTGGGGGGCTTCAATGAAATCATTTCTTTTGTATTTAACATTAATCTCAACGGTCGCGGTGACCGCGTGTGGCAGTGGCAATTCTTCAAACACCGGCAACAGCTCCAACTCCGGCTTTAGCTCCCTTGGCGGCGCCAGTTCAGGTGTCAGCTCCGGCATGGGCGCTCTTGGCGGTGCTGGCTCGGGTTCCAGCTCCGGCTTAGGCGCCCTTGGTGGCGCGGGCGGCGGCACAGGCACCGGTACGTCTACCGGTTCAAATACCGGCGGAGCCGGAGCGGGCGGGGGAAGCGGAAATTTGGCAGGCAGTTGTACCATTTCTTCAGGAGGTACCATATCGTTTTGTTACGAATACTACGGGATGTCCCAATCATCCGTGGAACAGGTGTGCTCCACCTCGGGGACCGCATTTTCCGCCTCCGGTTGCTCTTTAACCGGCGCTCTTGGAAAATGCGTCATGTCCTCCCAGGCCATGTATTTCTATGGCTCACCAGGTAACGACCAATCGTCCTGCACCCAATCCGGTGGGACTTGGACCGCCTTTTAGGCGTGCCATGGCGATGACTTCCGCGTCAGCGATACACAATCGTGAATGCAGGGATATTGTTGAAAACGTAAAAATGGGCGAAGCGCAGGCTTCAAGCATTTCATATTGGCTGGGTGCTATAAAATGAAAATCACCAAGGAGGAAAAGTGAAAAAAGTGACGTTTGCGGCTCTCATCGTTGTCTTGGCAATAGGAATTGGCATGGGCAAAGCATCTGCCGCTGAAAAGGGAAATGGCGCGGGAAAGGCATCTGCCGCTGAAAAGGCATCTTCCGCCGACAACGATCTCGCGGAGGGTTCCATGTCACTGCATATCACAACCGCAGGCGATCAAATGATAATCGGGAAGTACGGACTTTCCCATGACATGGCGATTCTTGCCGGTATAGCCTTGAATTCGCAATCGGGGGGCGGCTCTTCCGCCACAAACATGCAATTTTTTGGCGGGCTCCGCATGTATCTTAAAGCCCAGTCCTCCTATTTTTTCCCGTACGTTGAGGGGGGGGTGTTGGTGTCTTCATTGTCTTCGGGCGGGTCTTCTTCAACGAGCACAGGTCTTTTAGGTAATTTTGGGGCGGAATATTTCTTTGACAAGCTGGTCAGCGTGGAGGGTTCCGCGGGCGTATCGCTTTCTTCCGCTTCTTCCACTACGGTGATCTCAACGCAGAGAATGGGCCTGGGCTTGAACTTCTACTTCTAATTTTGCACGGTTTTTGGAAGAATAGGGTTGCTGAAAATGATTCGGAATTGCGGCTTCCCCGGTACGGGCTGATTATTTAGGTGGTGCGGTTATGAAAAAGGCTCTTCCGTCTTTTGCATTAATCCTGGCGCTGGTTATAAGCGCATGCGGCGGTTCCAATGGTTCAAACACCAATGGAACCGGAACGGGTGGGGCGTTTGGTCATCTCGGTGGCGCTGGAGCCGGTCTTAGCGCC
>JAHFEI010000060.1:0-2922 GCA_023248615.1 Nitrospinales bacterium
AAAACCCTTGAGAAAAAACTCAGGAGAATCTTTAATGTTCTACGGTTACCTGAGTTATGAGGCAATGACTAGAAGAATTTAGCCTCCTTGGGTTACATTCTGCCATGAGGCAACGGGGGGTTTGTAATCTGTCGGACTCCAACTTGCACAACAATCCGGATGGGTAATCATCGTGGTCAGCCAAATACCATCTCCAAAAAAAACATGCGCAAATCAAATCACGGCAGGTCGCCTGTTCCGGTTCAGAAGCAAATCGGCGATTGCGCCCACCTACTCCGCCTAGTTCTGGCGTTTCATCATTTTTTTTACGCGCCGTTCGCTCTATCCACTTAACCCCTATCAAATTCAGCCTGATTTCGGGCTGTTTTAGTGCTATTTTTTTAGTTGACAAAGCGTTGCGTTGCCGCGCCACTGCCAATTATGTTGATAACTTTTGGATTAGGAAAAAGGGGAAAGCCATAAACCCTTTAAAATTTGCAACTTCCATATAACATATTGAAAAATAAGTCGCTACTTTGTGGTTATTTATTAGTCAATCTGTAGAAACCCGCCAATTCTTGAGTGAACTTAAGCTGTTTTAAAAGTTATCCACATGTTATCAACAAAAGGTGTGGATAAAACTCCTGACCTTTTTAGGGTATATGAAAGTGACTGGGAAAATAGGCCGCCCAAACCGTGTGTAACCTGCCATTCCAACGGGATGAAACACCCGGCTTTTCGGAAGATTGTGTTGCCGCCACACCGCTTACTCCAACCTTCTCCCTTCTGTTGCAAGCGTGAAGTGCGGGAAAGGCCTACCTGCCATTTTCCAATCGCCAATTGTCGAACTCACTGATGGGCAGGAGTGATAGAATGGCTACGCATATGATAAAAGCTTCCCTAAGGGTCACGGACGGTGTGGAGTGCCTATGATAAATAAGATATTCGGGAGCAGGCTGTTATTTACCTTGCGCTCCAAAATTATCTTTTCCTTTGCCAGCCTGTTTCTTTTTATCCTTGTCGTCACATTTGCCACACAGGTATACGGCCTGCCCTTTACGCAGTTCAAGGGCGCGATAGGCCAGGAGCGAGAGAATACCTACCGGCACCTGAACCTGCTGGCAGATGTGGCGAAGAGCCAATTTGGCGCATGGCTCCGCGACAAGGAAAGCGATTCCCGGATTCTTGCCAATGGCAACACCATCGTAAACAATTTTGCCCAACTGAAACGAAAGGTTAACCCAAAGGCTCCCTTCGCTACCCAAACCGACACTATTAAGGGAAGCGCCGAGTACGCGGCGATTTATAAACGCTTGATGCTTACGGCTACGGCGTTATCGGACAAAAACGCCATCTCCATAGCGGATGCCGATACCGGAAAGATAATGGCAAGCACCGACGAAAAAGAGTTCGGAAATGATGTCTCGCGCCAGCCATTTTTTATCGAGCCGCTAAAATCCGGCGGCATATCCATGGGCAACAGCGCACACAGAAGTCCAAAGGGTGAGCATAGCGACTTTTATATTTCCACACCTGTAATGGCTCCCCGCCAGAAAATCCCGCAAGCAATATTGATAATGCGCTTTGAAGGGCACAGGGTGTTCGCACCGGTAATGGACATTGCAAAAGGGTTGGGGGCGGGGGGCGAAGTCGTACTGGCCGACCAACACGACAGGATATTTGCCGCAATGTCATTTAAGGATGGCACATACCAACCCCGAAACAAGCTTGTCCTCATAAGTCCGCAAACTCCGTCTGCCAAGGCGGCGCGTGGGGAAGAGGGATATGGCGAGGCGCAAGATTACATGGGAATTCCCGTTTTTGCCGCATATCGCCATATCCCGATAATGGGCGGCACCGGGTGGGGACTGGTGGTGAAAATAGATCGTGCGGAAGTCTACGCCCACATTTACCAGATGTTCCGCTACCTCGTACTTACCGATGCGCTGGTTTTAGCCATTGCGCTGTTCGGGCTGTACCTTATCGCCATGCGCATTACCGCGCCTATTGAGAACATAAGCGGCGCCGCCATTGAGGTCGCCGGAGGCAACTACTCTGCGAGGACTCTGGAAACGGAAGACGGAGAGATGGGGTTGCTCACCATGAACTTCAACACGATGGTTGCCAACGTAGATGCCAAGGCAAAAGAGTTGGCGCGGGAAATAGCCGAACGCGACAAGACGGAAGAAGCCCTGCGGGAAGAGCAGGCGCGTTTCAAGATGCTAACGGAAGTTGCGGAAGAGGGAATCGCCATGTCCGATGGCGGGATTTTGGTGGATGTAAATTCAAAACTTCTTCGCATGTTCGGTTTTGAAAGTCCGGATGGGATGGTAGGCAAGCCTATTGTAGATTTCATCGCTCCAGAATCCAGGGAATACGTCATCGGCCTGCTACAAAGCAACTGGAATAAGCCGTACGAAGCCGTAGTAATCAGGAGCGACGGCTCGCGGATGGTGGTGGACGCGCACGGCAAGCATATCGTGTACAAGGGCAAAAATGTGCGCATAACCGTCGTCCACGACATCACCGAGCGCAAGAATAACGAGGAAAAGCTTGCCTTTGTACACAAGGAGCTTGAGGCAGTAATCAGCGCCATCCCGGACATATTTTTCGTCTTCGATGCAAAGGGCGAACTGGTGAAATGGAACTCCAGCCTTGCCGATTTATTCGGCCTTGCGCCCGATGAACTGATTGGCAAACATGCGGCGGAATTCGTATCCGAGGCGGACAGGCCAGCCGTGGCGGCAAAAATCCGCGACGTGCTACAAAAGGGGACGGCCGATGTGGAGTTGTACCTCACAAGGAGGGACGGGCTTCTGATACCTTATCACTGTAACGCCGTGGCGCTGAAAAACCCGAAAGGCGAGGTGATTGGGTTTACCGGAACCGGCAGGGATATCACGGATCGCAAGGTAACCGAAATGGGACTTCGCACCGCGAAAG
>JAHFEI010000060.1:2932-9640 GCA_023248615.1 Nitrospinales bacterium
GAAGCGACAAAACTGAGGGACAAGTTCGTATCGCTTATCTCCCACGACCTTAAAAACCAGCTAGGCTCGATGCTAGGGTTTTTGAAGCTCATTACGGATGAGAAAGAAGAGCCTTTGGACGATGGGGCTTTGCTGTTGTTGAACAGCGCAATAGACTCCGGAAAACAGATGGTACAGCTTATTGATGATTTGCTGAACATCAGCAGGATGAGGACTGGCTCCCTGAAATTGAGCAAGCAATTTATGGATGCGAAATATTTTAGCGTGAAGATAGTCGCCGACTATTCTTATGCGGCGATGCAAAAGGGAATAGAAATAAGGAACGTGGTTCCCGGAAACAGCCGGATTTATGCGGACAAGGTACTCTTCACGGAGGTTATAAAAAACCTCGTAACCAACGCAATAAAGTTTTGCGAAAGGGGCGACAGCATAATCATCTCCCTTGCGGACGATGACAAGACAACCGTCTGCGTAAGGGATACCGGGCGGGGCATCAAGCCGGAATCGCTGGACAAAATATTCAAGTACGAGGAAAAAACTTCGACGGTAGGGACGGCGGGTGAAATGGGGACGGGATTGGGATTGCCGCTTGCCATGGACATAATGAAACTACACGGCGGCGCACTGAAAGTGGAATCCGAGCCGGGAAAAGGGAGCCTGTTCAGCCTTAAACTGCCATACGTCCGCCCCAGGATACTTATTGTGGATGATGACGCATCGTTTAGGGCTTTGCAAATTGCACACCTGGAAAAAATGAAGGTTGAAATTTTTGAGGCGCCCGACGGCAGGGCGGCCTTGGAAATTGTATCGAAGATTTTGCCGCACCTTGTCATAACCGATATAAAAATGCCTGTCATGGACGGTCTTGAATTGCTAAAGGAACTGAAGGACAAACCTGAAACAATGAACATACCGGTCATCATGGTCAGCGGAGAATACGGGATGGAAATACGGGACACCGTATTCAAACTCGGCGCGGAAGATTTCGTCACCAAGCCGTACGACCCGGATGATTTCATCCCAAGGGTCAGAAGGTTCGTCGGCTAGAGCATTTTAACTTTTCATAGCTACGCCAAGGCTGTCATTCCCGCCCCGTGTCCAGCACGGGGTAAACTCCAGCGGGAATCCAGAAGAGCCTTCCGGTCTAACTTTGTGCAAATGTGTCCTCTCCAGGGGGAGGCTCTCTACTCAGCCCATCGGGAGGTGGCAATTAAGTAAGGTGTCCCCGAAATTACTGTTCCGGCGGCGGGTCGAAAAACGTATCGGGGATTTCTTTCATCTCCTCCACGCGCTGGAACTGGAACCGGATATCGCCGTTAATTTGCACGGTATATGCCGGGGCATCGCCGTAAACATAGCTGAGCCGTAACGGCGCCTGCCCATCGCGCAACACAACAGAACCGGTGATGCGCCCCTGGCTGTCGAACTCCATATTCTGCGAAAAACTGTCGCGGTGTAGCCGCAACCCACCGTTTTTTTGAAAATCCACTTTTGCCCCTTCCAGTAGCTTTGGCTCCATGCCGGGGTGCAGGCCCATGATAACGTCATCCGGGTTTAGGCTTATGCCCCCGATTTTTATTGGATGCCCTTCTTTGCGCGGAAGCAGGTCGCGGATGCCATCGTTGGGTGCGGCGTAGAAAACTGTCTGGCTGTTGGCCGTTGCCATGAACCACGCCGTGCCGAGCGGATCAAAAAACATGACCTTTAGGTTGTGCGGCCTATCCAGCACGACAGACGCTTTGGAGCGTAGCCAACCCTTGTCCGTATGCACCTCCACCCAGCCGCCCAGGCGGATGGACTGTTGGTACGGGTTGGCGGAGATTATTTTGGGGAGCCGCAGTTTTTCTTCATCACTCGGCCCGGCGGCTCTCATAGGCATAGCGGCGCATGCGGAAAAAAGGATGGCTATAACGGCGGCTAACAGTCTCTTCATTTATGCCTGTGCGGATGCGGCGGGCTACTTCGTAGCGTTGGCCCCGCCAAGCCCGCCCCTATCGGCCTGTTTTTTTGCGCCATCCATTTTCTTTTGGATATCCGAGTCCTGCTTCAGTCCAAACGAAACTTCGTACGCCTCGAATGCCTTGTCCCAGTTTTTCATGGCCGCATGGATATCCCCCAGATGGCCGTAAAGCGTGGAGTCCTTGTCCTTCGTTTTCGATATGGCATTAAGGATTGCCTGCAACGCCTTGTCCAGCTTGCCCTGCCGGTAATATACCCACGCTAGGCTATCCAGGAAAAAGCCGTTATCCGGCTCCAGCGCCAGCGCCTTTTGTACGTAGTCCATGGCCTCGCCTAATTTTATGTTCTGGTCCGCGTACAGGTAGCCGATGTAGTTCAGCGCATCGGCGTGTTTGGAGTCCAGTTCCAGCGTGCGTTTCATGGCTTTTATGCTCTTGTCATATTCCTTGGTCTTCTCGTATGTAGCGCCAAGGTAAAAGTAGTACTCCGGCTTGCCCGGATCCAGCTTTATCGCCTTCTCCAGGCTCTCCGCCGCATCCTTATGCTTGTTCCGCTTGCCCCGTATTACCCCTTGCATGTAATGCAATTCCGGGTCGTCCTTCTTGGCCTGTATCGCCTTGTCCATGCTGTTCTCCGCCTCATCCAGCTTGCCCAGCTTTTCGTTGATGCCGGCGATGCGCACAAAAATCTCCGCCATGTCCTGCGGAGGCGAGGACAAGGCTATTTTTTCCCACTCTTGCACCGCTTCCCGGTACATGCCCATCTCCTCGTAGATACGGGCAATGTAAAACGAAACGGAGTTGTTTTCCGGCTCCTTCAACCGCACAAGCTGGAACTTCTCAAGTGCCTGCTGGTACTCGCCACGCTGGAAATGGAGTATCCCTACTTTCAGTGCCAAATCCATCGTGTCCGGCTCCTGCTTCTCCAACTCCTTGTAGAGGTCCAGGGCTTCCCCGTACGATTTTTTAAGCAGGTAAACGTTTGCCAGGCGTTTTTGCATCTCATCATCCTGCGGCTCTATTTCCAGGTATTTTTTAAAAATATCCACCGCCAAATCGTACTTCTTCTGCACCACGTAAACCCAGCCCAACGCCTCGTAGGCCTTTTGCATATTCTTGAATTTCTGCACAGTTTGGGTCAAGAACTCCTCGGCCTTCTGGAAATTTTTTGCCTCTACATACACACGTGACAGGTAGACAACGGCGATTACAGAATCCGGGGACGTCCTAAGCTCCTCCAAAAATTCCTTCTCCGCCTCGTCGTACTTTTTAAGTTCCAGCTGGTTCAATGCGTAGTTCAGCCGTATGTCGTGGCGGCCGGGGGCTAGTTCCAAAGCCTTTTTAAGATAACCCTGTGCGCGCCCATAGTTCTTGGAGCTGTAGTAAACGCCCCCCAACAAGGCGTTCAACGGCACAGAGTCGGGGTCTACAGTAAGCCCGGTCAAGGCCGTATCAATGGCCTCGGAATATTTGCCCATGCCAAGGGAGATGCGGCTTATTGCAATGTATACATCGATAACATACGGGTCGTCTTTCAGGAGTTCCTTAAGGATTTCCAACGCCTCCGGAAGCTTGTTTTCCTGCATCAGCATCTCGGCCTTGAGGTAGCGGAAATAAGAAGCTTGGTTCGTTTTGGCCCGCCGGGCAATCTCCTCGGCGGTTTCCTCTTTCGGCTTGGTTGCCACTACTTTCGCCTTTGCCTGTTTGGAAGCCAACGCCTGGCCGGGAGCCGGTTTGGAGCGGGTGGCGCAAGCCGACACCGACATCAGCAACGCCAGGGCGAATGCAACCGCCTTGGGGCCATTATCCATGCCAGCCCGGAACAACTTTTCCAACGCGCCTTTAAGCTCGGGGTCTTTCGCCCCGGACAATGCTTCTTCTATCGCCGGGATGGCGGGAGTATCGGCGGGGTGCATTGATGGTTGTACTGCCCGTTTTGTCGTCGTATCCCTGTTGCCCAGCCGCACGCTTATACTTTGCACGATCTCTTTATCTCCCAAGTTGTTTTGCACCTTTTCCAGTATCTGCATCCTGGAAAAATCTAGCGGCGACATGAACGCCGGGTCGAAAACATGCACTATCAATGTTTTTTGCCAGATATATGCCGGACTACACACGGTAGAAAGCTGTGGGCCGACTATCTGCTCCCAGTCGGCATTGATTTTGGCAAGTTTTGCAACCACACCCAGGCTGACGGAGTTAAGCGCCTGCCCCAGTGCGTCTTTAATAGATATCAATATTGTTTCCCTCTCAAAACCGTATTAAAACATAAAACAGCCACAAGGCTCAACAAACTACTTTTCCGGATAGTGCATCGGCTTGAAATTCCACCCTTGGGAAAGCAAGGGCGTATTGCAATACGCCCCTACTCGCCATGGCAGTGCGTTGTCATCGTGAGACCGCGTGTGCGACCACTGTGATGGCATTATTCGCCATGGGCGGCAATACGGGCGCCAAGTATGACAACAGAAACTTTTTCGGAGTAAATGCGCGGGATAAAATCAGCCTTTTGCCTTATTTATACAGCCGTCGAACCACGCGCATTTCTGGTTGGCGCAGTCGGGAATGCGGAGATAACAATCGCTATACCCTTCCGCAAGCTGTATGGTGCGGATAAGGTCCTCAACATTTTCAAACTTGTTCACAGATTGGATTCCAAGCGCCTTGGCAATTTCCCTAATCTCTTCTATCGTCACAAAAGGATTCCTCTCTTATTTTTTGGCCCGATAAATGCGCCCAACTTGGCTATGGTAGCATAAAATCTGAAAAAACCGAACCTTATGGCTACAATTCCGGCTATTTCGGGAGCATCGCAAGCGGCGACAAATCGGCAAATGTGCCATTGAAAGACCTGGCACCAATAGCGACCCCGTGGTACCCGCATATACCAAACCTTACAATGGCAACGCAAATCCGCAACGCGCAAATCCGCATTCAGTTGCAAAGCGTTGACAAAAGTCATATCATTCCTGCCCTGTACGGCGTAACCTAGGCTCGGTACAAAAAAAATTGGCAATGCAAATATAGGAACAAAATTCCAATGGAAAGATTCCCCAGGCTCTTTATTTTAGCCGCCATAGGCTACCTGTTAATCGGCGTTACTTTCGGCCTTGCCGTAGGCATGGGGCACATGGACCCATCGTCCGGCAGGTTTATACATGCGCACCTTAACCTCGCCGGATTTATGGCCATGTTCATATACGGCGTGGCTTACCATATACTGCCCCGCTTCAACGCTACCCCGCTAAAATATCCGGGGCTGGTGGGAGTGCATTTCTACCTCGTCAACACCGGCCTTTTGGGCATGGTAGCTTCCGCGTTTGCCGGAGGTGTATGGAGTGCGGATGCGGCGCATACAGGCTTCATGGTTTTCGGGACAGTGGAAGCTGTCGGCATATTCGTTTTCGCGTACAACATAATCCCGGTGCTACTGCTGTTGACGCCTCACGCGACATCGCAGCCGACAGGAAAGGCATCGCCCCCGCAACCGGTGGCGAAAGCGGTTTCCCCGGTAATCACTGCGGATATGAAGGTGACGGATATCCTGGACAAGTGGCCCCACCTTGCAGACATGCTGGTGGCAAGCGGGCTAAAGACGCTGGCTATCCCGGCGGCGCGCGCTTCGTTTGCCAAATCTACTACGCTGGAGCAGGCCTGCCGCGTACACCGCATAGATACGGATGGGCTGGTGGCGAAACTGGATGCCGCCATCAAGGGCGAAAAAACCTCCGCCTCCGCCACAACCGCAGTAGCCGCCCAGGTAAAAAAACCGGCGGCACTGAAAGGCTCCCCGATAAAGCGTGGCGAAACACCCACTGCGGATACGCTTATCGGCTCGTTGCTGGAAGAGTACCCGGAGGTGAAGCCCGTATTTGAAAAGCATTATGGCGAAGGATGTTTTTCCTGTCCCGGACAGGCATCCGAAACGATAGCCCAAACGGCCGCTATGCACAGCATGAAAACGGAAATGATACTTGGCGATATCAACAATGCAATAAAGGCCGCTGCGGAAACCGCAGGCCGCAATTAAGGAGAAAAGCAATGAGCATGTTCCTCGGCCCAATACACTACATGATGTTTGGCAAGATAAAGAACGCTGCGGACAGGTCGCGCGAGATAATAAAAACTTTCAATGCGAAATATCCCGCAGAAACCGCCGAGGTAGTGAAAGCGGCGTTGCCGGATGGCGCCGTGGATTTCGGAACCAGCACATTGGATGAGATATTGGGCGATAACCCGATACACCACTTCCTGCAATCGCTTATCGATTCGGTGGAAGTTGCGGAGGCGGCGCTTGTGACCGCGCTTTTGTACCGCTTCCCGGACGATGGGGAGAAGCTGTTGGCAAAGGCGTTCTACGAGCATGGCCGCAAGACCTGCGAGAAGGCGCTGGGCGGGAAACCGGCAACATCGCCATTGGGCGCTTTCCAGCAGATAATGGGTACCCAGTACCTGGAAGGTATGCCGTGTGACCAGGTAAGCTCTTTTAAGATGAAGGGGCAGAATCTGCTGGAAGTAGGGCATAGCGACTGCCTGCACCGGGCAAAATGGGAAGAGGCTGGCGCACCCACGCATACTATGTGCGCGTTGCTGGACCAGTGGGCGCTGGGTTGCGCAAATGCAATCGACCCAAAGATAACGCTGGTACGGAGCGCGGCCATTGTCAACGGCACCACCGAGTGCAGTTGCCAGGTAACCGCCTAGAGCATTTTAATTTATCATGCGTACGAACACTTGCTTCTCTGCATTC
>JAHFEI010000341.1 GCA_023248615.1 Nitrospinales bacterium
AAAAGGATAAAGGCCAAATCGTTCATATCATCGTTTTCCGAGTTCATAGATATCATGTTTTCACGCGCCGCGACGTATGATTCGTTTTTGCTTCGCGCGGGGCTGAGGAAGTAGGTCTCAACCCCCTTCGCGCTCCTGCTGGTGTTGCTATTCACATGCACGGAAACGAAGAGGTCGGCGTCCATCGTGTTGGCGAAGGCGGTGCGCTCCTCAAGCGGGATGAACACGTCGGTGGAGCGCGTCATAAGCACCCGGCACTTGCAGTTTTTCAGCAACTGTTTTTTCAGCCGCAACGCCAGGTCTAGCGCCACATCTTTTTCCCGCAACCCGCCCCTGCCCACCGCGCCGGGGTCTTTGCCGCCGTGGCCGGGGTCTATGACGATTGTCCTTACATCGGAACTTTTAGGTTGGGTGAAAGATACTTTCGCAACCTCCTTGCCGCTCTTGTCCGTGCCGATAGGCCCACCGGCATCCGGCGAGCCGTCTTCCTCCCCCATCAAGCCCACGTCGTCCGGCAACGGCACCGATGCGGAGGGCGAGGGGAGCGGCAGGATAGGCGGAAGGCCGATAGAAGGTTTAGGAAAGGAGCCGCCATCCGCCTTGGCCTGATTCGCTGTATCAGGCGGTTGCGCCGCCACAACCGCAACAGGGACGGCGGCTTCCGCTAGTTTGGGCTGGTCAATATTGATGTCGACCACGATTCTCTCCGGGTTTGAAAGCCCCATGGTCGTATAGGAGCCTTTGGATTTAAGCGATATCAGCACCCTGCTCATTTCGTTATCCAGCGGCGATACCTGTATTGATTGCACGAGGCTGTTTTGCGGTTTCATCTGCTTCGCGCCGGGGGCGGAGCTTTCTACCCCCAAAAGGTCTACGGTTATTTCCTGTCCGTCTTCGCGGTTGCTGATTTTGTAATGCACGCTTTTGCTCACCTCGAATACCACCCTGGCGTATTTGTGGTTCCCGTAGTGCCGCACTTCCCTGAAATCCGGTTCTTCCTGTTTTGATATTTCCTCTTTGGGCGCAGCTTTTTTGTGCGCCACCTTTGCCGATTGCACTTCCTTTTCCAGCTTCGCAACCATCAGCTTCGCTTTTGGGGCGGAGTCGCTTTGTGGAAACCACCGCAAGACGCCGCGAAAATCGGAAAGTGCCTGTACGTTTTTATTTTCCATCATGTTCAGCTCGCCGGAGCTGTACAGCGCGTCGTCCGCCAGGGAACTGGTTGGGTAGCTCCTTACAAGCACGTGGTAGATGGTCACGGCGTTATTTTTGTCCACCTGCCTGTGGTACATCTGGAAAAGCTCTTTGTGGATACTGCCAGACATGAACAGGACTTCCGGCGTTTTGGAGCCGCGCGGATATTTTGTATAAATCTCTTTGAACATTTGTAGCCCGCGCTCCAGCTGTTTCCGCGTAAGGGCGCTGTTGGAAGCCTTCATCCTGCGGTAGTAATCCGCCGCTTTTTTGTAGGCGATGGCCGATTTGTCGGGCGAAGCGTACCCATATCCCGCGCTAAGTGCGAGCAAGCAAAGGGCGAAACTGAAGAGCCTTACTAACCTCATGTGTTATGTCAATTCTTATATGCCAAACACATGCCTTTACGCAAGTTCTAATTAATTTTTTGCCTCCTCCCCGATGGGAGTAGAATCACCGTGTGGAGCGTGGCGTTGATCCGGAACAACTGGCCGAAATACTGCGAAGGTGCGGTATAGCGCTGGAACTGCGCGACCTCTCCGATGACGACATAAACATACATAGCGGCTTGTGCGATATGGGCGGGAAGAAAACTTTGATAATCGATACGCGCCTTCCTGCCGACACACAAGCAGGGGTAATGCTGGAGACGCTGAAAACCCTGGACTTGGAAAACATATACCTGCCGCCAGCCGTGCGGGAACTTTTGGAGACATCGCGCGAATGATAAACAAAAGCTCCTGCCCGTTTTGCATCGGCGTATCCACTTTGCAACCTACTTCCAAAGGGGCGCTTGGCGCATTATTCGTGCTGTTGTCGTTCGTATTCGGCGCGGCTGTACGGCTGAGGATATTGCTCTACTCCACCGGAATAATCGGAGGCAAAAGGGCGTATGGCGTGCGTGTTATCAGTATCGGCAACCTGACAGTGGGCGGAACAGGCAAAACGCCCGTCTGCATGATGCTGGCGCGGATGTTGCCCGGCGCCGCCATCGTCAGCCGGGGCTACGGCAGGAAATCGCGCGAGCCTGTGCAGGTGGTGTCGGACGGGAGAAAAGTACTGGGCGTTTACCCGGACGCGGCGGACGAGGCGTTGCTGTGCGCGCACGAACTGAAAACCGTACCGGTAATATGCGCTCCAAGGCGCATACGCGGCATCCGCGCCGCGTGGGCGATGTTTGGCACGCGAACGGTAGTGCTGGATGACGCTTTTTCGCACCTTGCGGTTGGCCGGGATAAAAACATTTTGCTGGTAGACGCACTCGACCCTTTCGGGGGCGGCAAGTTGTTTCCCGCTGGCCGGTTGCGCGAGCCGCTATCGTCGGCAAAACGGTGCGGTGGGTGGTAATCACCCGCGCCGATAAGGCAAGCCCGGAAGTGT
>JAHFEI010000342.1 GCA_023248615.1 Nitrospinales bacterium
CAATTACAGCAGTGACACCCTCATCCCGGCCAGCGTTCGTGGAACTACTGTGGCGTCTCTCGCAGGTTGCATAAAAACCGGTGGCACGGCTGGAACGCAATTTGCCTTCCAGTGTAGCCCCACCACGGCTGGCGTACTGTATTCCGATCCCGCAAACGTATCGGTGATCTACTATGCCAATGATACGGTTTATCCAAAGGATTCCAGTTTATCGACAGCCACCAGCCTTACATGCTACAGCAACTGCCCGGACGGCTCGACGTTGGCTTCTACAACCGCCAACACTTCGGTATTTTACACACAGTCGTTCAGCGGCGGGAACCCGGTTGCCCGCACTTATGTGTTCGACAATGCCGGCTACACCCTGAAGGATGGAAGCGCCACTGGAACCTCCATTACCCTTCCCACCAAAAATTCCAATTTGACCGGTGGGCAATATGGCGGGCCACTGGATTTTGGCCTGCAGACCGGCGCATTGTTCGACCCGGCGGCAACCACGGTCGTCAATGGCGTTACCAAGACATACCTCAACCTTCTGGCCTGTGATTGGAACGCCTCCCAAATATGCGCATGGAATGCCAATACTGTCCTTCCCGTGTATTACACATGGGAGACCGGTTGGAATAGCTGGAACTCGCTTACCTCGCTTGTCGCCAGCGATGGCACTATTTTGAAGTTCGACCAGCAGGCCAGCGTGAAGTTCACCTACCCATCCACGGCAACCACGGTGAACAGTACCGCCACGGATACCAAGTACGCTGGTAAGAACTTCAACCTCCAGTATGGCGGGTTCCGCCAGTTGTGGGGCATCCCCGGCAAGTGTGTGGATATGGACAACGGAGCCGATGCAAAGTGTAGCCCCACGGCGCGAGACGTGCCGGAGTTTGTGATACCGGATGCCTCGTCCGTAACCTACTCTTACACCAAGAGCGATGGGACAGCCGTTTCCTCTGCCACCGGTTACATCAAGGGGCTGGACATGGAGAAACAGATGTTAGCCAAAGCTTCCTGCTCGGCAACCCTAAGCGCATACACCCTGTTGACCGCTGCCGACTGGACTGCGCCGACCAACAGCACCACCGAGCCTACCGTTACCGATCCCCCGGCGGTTATAGGCGGAGTTGTGCAGAAGTAACCGTCTTTAGTCCGGATTCAGATAAGGCCGCCCCTAAAAAGGGCGGCCTTTTTTATTTGGTTCTTCCGCCATCCCCGTGGACGAATATGACAACAGAGACGCAGAGGATACCAAGAGGAGGATTATGGGGGGTGTAGGGGCGACCCGCCGGGCGGCCCTACGAAAACATCCCCACCCCAAAACCATCTTCATTTCTTGTTTTGGCTGTCTTGGCGACTTGGCGGTTCATATTCAGTCTCCGTGCCTGTGGCTTATCGTCCATTACCCGTTGTCCACAACCGACATTCACCAGTAAAGCGTTTCGCCTATACGGATTGCGTTTATCGTTCCACCCCCAAGGTTTCTTCTAACCGCTTCTGCGGAAAGGCGCTTGGGCGGCTCATCGTACGGTTCCTCGGTCAGGTCGAAGGTTCCCCAATGCACGGCAAGCAGTTTCCTGCCACCCACATCGACAAACGCGTCCAGGGCCTCTTCCGGGTTAATGTGGTTCGCTTTTATTATCGCCCTTGGGGCATACGCGCCTATCGGCATTGCAACAAGATCCATAGGCCCCAGCTTTTCCCCTATATTCTTGAAAAAATCACCATACCCGGTATCGCCGGGGTAATAGAACGTCCTTTCCCCCTTCACAACCCAGCCGCACCAGTGGGTTTTGTTCTTATCCCACGGGGCGCGAAAACTGTAATGCTGCGAGGGAACACTTGTAATCGTGACTCCCCCTATACGCAATTCCTCCCACCACGGCAGTTCCACCACCTTACGCATGCCCCGTAGGCGAAACCAGCGCCCAAGCCCCTCTGGCACCACAAAAACCGGCTTGTCTTTTTTGTGTATGGCCCAAACCGACGCAAGGTCCAAATGGTCATAGTGGTTGTGGGATATCAGGACGAAATCTATTTTCGGTAGCGCCTTCGGCTTCAGCGGCGGCGGAGTGTAGCGCCTCGGCCCCATGTACCGCATCGGCCCGGCATGGTCGGAAAATATAGGGTCGGTAATGTAAGTCAAACCATCTTGGCCGCAAAGCACTGTTGAATGTCCCAGCCAGGTTGCCGGGTTCCGCCCAGCCTCATGGAAGTGGCCGCCCTGGTATTCCCCGAAACCGTCGGCAAGCATATGCTCCGCTACCGCTTTTCTGGGAGAAAGCCTGTGCGAAATCCTGCGAAGCACAAAACGAAACGCCGCGTGCCTGCCGGGAGACCGGTACGAGACATCAAGATTGTTGAAAATCTTTTTTCTGAACATACCCCGCCATTATGCCAGAACATTGGCACCAGCATCCAGAGCCTCCTTTCTGTGTTGCGAGCACATCAATTGTCCTGTGCGGGAGCACATGAGTTGTCCGGTTTAATAAGACGCAAAAGGGGGCGTTTTATGAAACGGACGGAATTCTTGCAGGAGGTGTTGAAAATGCG
>JAHFEI010000343.1 GCA_023248615.1 Nitrospinales bacterium
AAGAAAAAAAGGAGCAACCATGGAAGAAGCATAACGCCTATCATGTCTCCCATTCCGGAAACGAGATGCCATGCATGGAATGGACTAAGGACGAAAACGAGCGTTGCCGTCCATACTCCCGCCCGGTTTAAACCAAGCCTCCTTGAAAGGAGTACCATTCCTGCCGCACCGATGACGTAGTGCAAAACTACCGAAATTTTTATTCCCGCCAGCGTCCCGAACAAGATAGGAGCCGCGAGCCATAAGGGCGAAAGGAGTGTTTGGGGGTTAAATACCAGAGGAAGCCCTCCACAACTGTACGGACTCCACAACGGCGGCTCGCCAAAGATAACGATGCTCCGCCTGAAAGACTCCGCCAGCGTTAAATTAAAATCCCAATCCGTCATGCCGTAGGCATCCGCGCCGTTGGCAAAAACGGGCAGTGAATAAACCATGGCGATAACACAAAGCGCCGCCATATCGATATCTATCCAAGCGAACCGCGCCGTTCCCCCGTTTTGCATGGGTATGCCTTCTGTCGGAACAGTCTTCATTTCGAACCTCGAAAAAATATCCTGCGCACCCTATTGGCGTAATCCTATCAAACCCGATAAAAGTACTCCAACCAATTCCGGACACGCCCGCTTTGTAAAAAAATAATCCCGCAAATGCCGCCAACGATTACGGGTTTTACACGGTAGATAGCCGGAGCTGGCTGGTGCATTTGGGCAAAGGGGCGGGGTAGAATGCGACGCATGAAGAGGATAGCCTTTGCGGGACGGCATGTAAGGCCGTTCATGGAAAATGCCTGCTACCACGGATACGAGGTGGCGGCATTGGACGGCTTTAACGATTGGGACGCGGCCCGCTTCGGGCTACTGCTCCAGCCGTTCGGCGGCATGGGACAAAACCCGGAAGGTTTTTTTTCGCGGGCTGAAGCCCTTCCCGGTTGGCCGCTTATTTTTTGCTCCCCCGTGGAATCATGCCCGCAGGCAATGCAAAAATTTTCCGGCGGCAGGCAGGCGCTAAATGCCAGCGCCAGTGCCATGGCCTCAAGCCGCGATTTCGCTTTCCTGAGCCACGTGGCAGGTGGCTTGGTGCTACTTCCCGAAGTATCGGCTGGGCCAGGCAATGGCGAACCGGGATGGATAGTAAAACAAACAGCCTCCGCAGGCGGTATGGGCATACGCATGGATGGCGGCATCCTCAATCCCGGCGAGTTCCGGCAAAAACTTGTAACCGGGCTTTCCGTAGGCGCCGTTTTTTATTCTTGCGCTACGGGAACAAGGCTGTGCGGATTGACACGGCATATTAACCACGGTTTCCTTTTTGCCGGTGGAATTTACCCGGCGGACATAGGGCAGAAGGCGCATGATGCCATCCGGCGCTTCGCGCAAAAACTAGCCCCGGAGGCAGGAATGAGAGGGTGGTGGGGGGCCGATTTTATTATCAACGGCGATACGGTGCACCTGCTGGAAGTAAACCCCCGATTCACAGCTTCGCTGGAACTGCTGGCGCTTGCCCACGAGATAGATATCGTGGGCGTACAGGCGGGAATGGTGGATGGCACATACCATCTCGAAATCGGCAAAGCTGGAGGATACTTCGGACGTATGGTAGTCTACGCGGCGCATGACTGCGTGTTCGCCGGGCCGGAAAAATGGTTCGATGCCGGGGCAAGGGATATCCCGCATCACGGAGCGGCAATAAAAAACGGAGAGCCTGTGCTTTCCCTTTACGCCACGGGCGGCACGCAAGGCGAGTGCATGGAAAAACTACGCGCTATGGAAAACGGATTAAATAAGGAATTGTATGGCCCTTGAAATTTCCAAACCGGTCATGCCAAAGGAACACGGCCTTTGGGCCTGGGTACTGCTCCCCATTTGCGTAGGAGCATGGTCCGCCAAACAAGGGGACATGAGAGCCTTCTGGCCGCTACTTGCAACGGTATTTTTCGGTTTTCTGGCGCTTACCCCGGCCCGGATAATCTACAAGGCCGCCAAAAAGGGACAGCAAGTGGAAGGGAATATCGCGGTATGGGGCTGGCTGTATTCGCTGTCCGCCGTTGCATCCGGGGCTTACCTGGCTCTCATGCATATGCGTATGGCGTTGCCGCTTGCGTTGATGGGAATCGGTTTTTACGCCGGGGTGCGCGCATCCTATAGCGGCTTCCAGCGTAGCGCGTGGTTTGAGTTCGGCGGGATGTCCATGCTCTCGCTCGGCTCACTGCTGGGCGCGTATACGGTTTCGGGAAACGTGAGGCCGGCGGATGTCGGCGTATGCGTATTGACTCTTCTGTTCATGCTGGATCGCTCGCTGGAATCGCGCCGGGTGGTCAGGCTGGGCGGTTTTTTACCCGTGCTGGCGAGGCAGGAGCCGCTACTGATGGGAAGGCTAAAACCGGTATTCCTTGCCAACCTGCTTATCTCCTTTACCACCATTTTGTTTGCGATGGCGATAACGGAAAAATTCCACCTTCCCCTTTTGCTGTCATTCCCGTTCGTACCAGGATTTTTTCTCACCCTTTATTTCTACATGCGAACGCCGTCATCGCTCCGGGCGCTTGGC
>JAHFEI010000344.1 GCA_023248615.1 Nitrospinales bacterium
TGCGTGAAGGCGGTCGCTTGAAAAAGCTTAATTTATGCTAAAACTCCCAGAAACTGATAAAGTAAAAAAGCGGTCAATTAACGTGCTCTTAAACCGGACATTTCTATGTGCTCGCAACAGGGACAAATGCTTGCTCGCCCGATAGACCGCGTTGCCGCCTTCGGTTATTGCGGCAGGTAGTATAAAATACCGGAGGGGAAAACCGTAGTGCGGTGTTTCCTGATGTTTTTTTATGGCCCTTCCAGTGGGCATGTTGTTATCGGAATATTTTAGGGAACATGGATGCCTATTAACAAGATACTGGTGGTGGATGATGAAGCGGATGTGCAGCAGATAGCCGCTCATTTTCTTCGTTCAAAATGGCTGGCGGTTTCCACCGCTTCAGACGGGGTAGAAGCGCTTTCAATGGCCCAGGCCGACCCTCCAGACCTGGTGTTGCTCGATATCTTCATGCCGGGTAAGGATGGCATTACCTGCCTGAAGGAGCTGAAACAGCTTTTCCCGGAAACCGAAGTGATTATGGCCACCGCCAGCCACGATATCGGCACCGCTGTCACCTGCCTGCAAAACGGAGCCTACGGCTATATCGTGAAGCCGTTCGATTTCGACCTCCTCTACCAGCAGGTTTCAAAGGCGCTGGAGCATCGTGCCATGCAACTAAAAATCAACGAATTCCACGACAACCTCGAAAAGATGGTGAACGAGAGGACGCAGGAAGTGCAGGAACTGAACAAAAAACTGCGCGCCAACTTCCTAGTCTCCATCAAGATACTGTTAAGCCTTTTGGAGGTGTACGACCCCTACCTCGGTAGCCACCTAAAGCGCGTGGGGGCGCTGGCGCTGGAGATGGGGCGAACGATGAAGCTGAAGAAAGAGGAACGGGAAGAACTGGAGATAGCCGCCCTGCTACACGATATCGGGCGCGTGGCACTGCCGGACGAACAGGCCGACACAAAATTCCATGATTTGCCGGGCGAACAGGTATCGCAAGTCAAACAACACACCATCATTGCCCAGAGCATCCTTTCCCCCAATGAGCAGTTCGAAAATGTGGGGCGCGTTATACGTAGCCTACACGAACATTTGGACGGCACTGGCTTTCCGGACAACCTGCGCGACGAGCATATACCGTACCACTCCCGCATATTGGGGGTTATTAATGCGTTTGACGAGCTTACCCACCGCCGTCGGTTCACGAACGAGCAGATTGGCAAGCGCGAGGAGCGCGAGGCCTTTGCCTTCCGCCATCTTTACTCTATGGCGGGCAGGCACTACCAGCGCGATATTATCGAAGCGCTGGAGATGGTGGTGCAGGATATCCGTCGCCGGGTGCGCAACGAACTGCGGCTGGCGGTGAAGGACCTGCAACCGGGCATGATGCTGGCCGCCGATATCTATACCCGCGACGGGCTGTTGCTTCTGGGGAGCGGGAACAAGCTCAATGCGCCACACATAAAGCGCATCGAGACGTTTTGCCATATGGGCATGGTGAAAGACGAATTTTTTGTGGCGAACAAATAACCCTTCAGGGCAAAAGGCAAGTGGGGCTACGCAGGACGCGGACTATTTTGTTGCGAGGTCGTTTTCGCGTTTCGATTTCAAAAAGAAAAAGCCTATAACCCCGAATGTTGCCACAGGCGATACCCACTGCGGCACATGTACTCCGAAGCTGTCCGTTACCATCACCACCCCCAGCACGAGGATGGAGTACATCGCGCCATTCTTGAGGTAGACATATTTTTTTATCCTGTCCACGTTCCCCATCGTCAGTTGTCGCACCACAATTGCGCCCAGCCCGTTGCCGACGATAATAAGCGGCACGGATAGCGTAAAGGCGAACGCCCCCAGCACTCCGTCTATGGAAAACGTGGCGTCGATAATTTCCAGGTACAGTATCTTGCTGATGTCCGATATCTGGCCGCCCATCAGCCTTTTTTCCGTCTCTTCCGCGTGTTCCTTGAACCCGTGGGTGATGAAGAAAGCGCTACTGCCTATCACCGCGCCCATCGCCATCATCGGGTTACGGTTTACGCACATCCATGTGATGCCGACCAGCAGGATGGAAACGACAGCGTAGAACCATACTCCGTTTTCCTGGAAAAACCGCTCGCCACGCAGTCCGAAAGTTTTTGGCTCTAAAAATAGCCAGTGGAAAAACAGGAAAACCAAAAATGTGCCGCCTCCCACCAAAAGCACTGGCGCCGCCTTTTCCACCGCTTCCGCCGCCGCAGGGTTGCCGCTAAAGGCCGCAGTAAACGCTTCTATCAGCCCTATGTTCGGGGTGGCTACCCAGATGATGGCCCATGGCAACAGCCCCCGCACCGCAAACACGGCGAACAACAGCCCCCAGAACAAGAACCACTTTCGCGCCTTTTGCCCCATGGTGCCCAGCACCTCGGCGTTTATGATGGCGTTGTCTATACTGCTCACCGTTTCAAATGCGCACAGGCCAAGCACCGTCAGTGCCATTGAAAAAATATTCATTTCCATAAAATCATCACCATGCCGCCCAATCATACCGCATTTGCTTTCGGGGAAGTAGTTG
>JAHFEI010000345.1 GCA_023248615.1 Nitrospinales bacterium
TGGATGTGCGGAGGTTCATAATAGTGGACAGTTCCAACAAGCTTACAGGGATTGTCACCGAGCACGATATTGTACATTCCTACGCCCTCCGGGCTTTTCCGTACAATGTGATGCTGGCTCCGCTTTCGGATACCGGGCTAACCGCCACGCCCAGGACGCCGCTGAAAAAAATAGCGCACATGATGCTGGAAGCGCGCAAGGAGTGCGTGACAATATTGAAAAACCGCAAGCCAGTCGGCGTGGTGGACGAAAGCCTGTTTACCGGCCTAGCCGCAAAGGGCGGCAAGGCGTTGAAGGCGGCGGCGGAGACGAAGATGATAAAAAAAATCACCTGCGCCATGCCGGAGGATTCCGTACGCGAGGCGGTGATAAAGATGACCCGCATGGGCCAGCGCGAAATAGTGCTTACCGACGAAAACGGCAACTACACCGGCGTCGTCACGCTTCGCCACCTTGTGCGCTACATTGAAAAATCGCAAGCTTAATACCAATGCCTCCCGTCATGTCGAAACCTTTCGAGGATAATATCTACCTGGGCCTGCAAGACGGCGACAGGATAAAAAAGGCGCTGGAGGGGCTGGACGGTAGCGCACATCTGGCGCTCGAATTCGACAGGGGTGGGAGCGAGGCGGCGGATTTCGCCGGGATGCTGGCAATGCGGCTGGAAAAAGAGCCGTCGCTGTTTTTCCCGCTGGATTTGCGTATGGCGACAGGCCCGGAACACCTGGTGCAAATGGTGTCACGCACACTCATTTCGTCGTTTTCCGGCGACCTTGGGAAAATAAAATCCGTAGTCAAAAAACTTATCCCCGCCGCAACGCCCAAGGTCGTGATGGGCGAAATACCGCACATCGACATCGAACTTGGCGCAGACCTGAACCGCATTTTTTCCAACCTTATGGACGTGCCGGAAATGATGGGAGTGGAGGGCAACAAGCGTGTAGTGGTTATGTGGAAAGGGTTCGACATGCTGGGATCGGTGATGGGCGAAGTTGGCCTGCGCACCTTTACCGCAAAAGCCGCCAAACATACCGTTACCTCACACATAATAATTGGCGCATCCGTGGCAAAGGCGGCTCGGGATATGGGGGCGGCGGCGCAAAGGCCAGTGCACACCATCCACTCCGCAGAATTGCTTTCCGACGCAGAATTAAAAACCTACGTGTGCAACGGTTTCGCAAAAGCGGGTATAGGCCTGCCGGACGATATGCTGGAATCGATTTTCAACGCCTGCGACGGGCAGGCCGGACTTATGAAAAAACTTTCCCTGTCCGCCATACGGCTATGGGAAAAATCCGCTCCGGATGGAATGGTGGAGGCCGCACTGGAAGATGTGCTACAAAATTCCGGAGAGGCTTACCGCGCCATTTGGCGGCTCCTGAACTCACGGCAGAAATCGGTTTTGTACGGGCTGTGCGGCAAGGACGTAAAAAATATTTACGCGGAAAAATTCATCAGGTTGCACGGGTTCCACACCGCCACAAACCTGCAGGCGGCGTTGCGCGCGCTAGACCGCAAGGGCCTGCTAGCTAAATCGGGAAAGCGATGGGGTTTTACCGACCCGCTTTTCCGCCATTGGATATGCCGGGAATCCGGAATCGGGGTACAATCCGCATTATGAAACGACTACGTAACATGCGCCTTTACATGGTCTCCCTGGGGTGCGCCAAAAACAGGGTGGACAGCGAAAAAACCGTGGCGATACTGAAAAGCCAGGGGTGCACCCTCACAGGTGACCCGGAAGAGGCCGACTGCATTTTGATAAACACGTGCGGTTTCATAAACGATGCGCGGCAGGAAAGCGTTGAGACCGTCCTTGAAATGGCGGAAATCAAAAAAACCAACCCCAAGGCCAAACTTGCTGTGATGGGGTGCATGGTGGAGCGTTATCGTAAAGAGATGGCGGAGGAACTGCCGGAAATAGATTACATGATGTCGCTTTCCGATGATGATGCGTCGCCCATATATGTCCCGGAAAATACCCGGCGGGAACTGGAGCCGGGCGCTGTTTCCGCCTACCTGAAAATCGCCGAGGGGTGCGGAAACGCGTGCTCTTTTTGCACCATACCGCTTATCCGGGGGCCGCTGAAAAGCAGGCCGATGCAGGCGATAGTGGCGGAGGCGCGGGAGCTTATCGCCGCAGGGGTGAAGGAGATAGTGCTGGTGGCGCAGGATACGACCCGCTACGGCGCAGACTTGCGGGTGAAGGACGGGCTGGCGCAACTGTTGCTGGAGCTTGTAAAATCGGGGCCGCAGTGGCTTCGCGTCATGTACCTGTATCCAACGCTGATCACCGATGAAATAATACGGATAATCGCCAGCGAGCCTGCGCTGTGCCCATACATGGATGTGCCGTTCCAGCATATAAGCGACACAGTGCTGAAAAAAATGGGACGCAACGAAACGCAAAAAGATATTGTCCAGCTTGTGGGGCGCATACGGGCCGCCATGCCGCACGGCGCCATACGCACCAGCTTTATCGTCGGCTTTCCCGGCGAGACGGAAAAGGATTTCCGGCATCTTGAAAAGTTCCTGAAGGAAG
>JAHFEI010000346.1 GCA_023248615.1 Nitrospinales bacterium
TGCTAGTCCCGTCGGACGAGCCGATAATAGAGATGCCGGATATCCCCGGCACGGAGGTGAGCCGCCAAATAGGCGAGTATGTCGCGTCATTAGTGGACGACGGCTCTACCATCGAATTGGGTATCGGGAAAATACCGCACGCGGTAGTGCAGTCCCTTAAAAGCAAACGCGACTTGGGGATACACACCGAAATGCTCACAGATGCGATGCTGGAGCTTATAGAGTCCGGGGCAGTTACCGGAGCCATGAAAACGCTTGACCGCGGGAAAGTTGTGGCTAGCTTTTGTTTCGGCTCGAAAAAGCTTTACGACTTCGTTGACAATAACCCCCTGTTCTCGTTCCATCCCACCGAGTACGTCAATAATACCCACATAATCAGCAGGCAGAACAGGATGGTTGCGGTGAACACCGCATTGCAGGTAGACCTCACCGGTCAGGTTTGCGCCGACTCGTTCGGCTCCGAATTTTACTCCGGCATAGGCGGCCAGGCGGATTTCAACGGCGGTGCGGCGCGCGCCCCGAACGGCAAGGCGATTATTGCCCTGCCATCTACGGCAAAGGGTGGAACAATATCGCGCATCGTCTGCATGTTGAGTCCCGGAGCAGGAGTGGTAACAACGCGTGGCGATGTACACTACATCGTAACCGAGCACGGCGTGGCCTATCTCCACGGGAAAAGCGTGCAGGAACGCGCACTTGCCCTTATAAGCGTGGCGCATCCGAAATTCCGCGCCGAACTTATGGAGCAGGCGATACAGGAAAAGTACCTGCGTCCCGAACTGCGGGACGTGGAAGGAAAACTCGTCATAGGGCCGAAAGAACTACGCGCCACGATGCTTTTGAATGATGGAACCCAGGTAGCCTTCCGCGCTATCCATCCTACGGACGAGCCGCGCATGCGTGACCTTTTTTACACGCTCTCTCAGCAGACCGTGTATTACCGGTTTATGACGCAAATGAAAAATATTCCGCGTTCGCAGGTGCAGGATTTTGTGTACATAGACCACCGGAATGCCGTCTCGATTGTCGGAACCCTGCCGGAAGCGCACGGCGAGGAAATTATAGCCATTGGGGCCTACTACCTTGACCAGAGGACTAACCGTGCCGAGGTGGCTTTCACTGTTGGGGATAAGTGGCAACACCGTGGTATAGGCATGTTCCTGATGAATCACCTTGTTACCATAGCAAAGCGCAACGGCATCAGCGGGTTTACCGCAGAAGTGCTGGCCGAAAACAAGGCGATGCAAAAGGTTTTTTACAACAGCGGACTGAAGGTGAAAACAAAGCTGAACGACGGGACCTTCTCGTTCGACATGGATTTTTAGGCCATCCAACGGATCGGGTTATCTTGGCGATTGGCCTCTGCTTCGTGTCGTTGTCCTTCCACCAAATTGTTGCATCCTGCGCGGGGTGACGCGTTTCCTGTTTGAATAACCGGGGGCGCCTCGCCGGATATTGGAAGAGGCCATTGCCCCGTTCGCACGAGGGTGATTCCTGCGGTGGCTACTTGCCGTTTTTGTTACGTAGTTGAAACTATTCCTTTCATATCATGCAATATTTTGATAAATTGCAGGTTGCGAATCCACTTTTTGCTTTATTGATGAGGGGGATGGTATGCAGTTACACGACGTATTGATAAAGTCATGTTCCGATGAAAATCCGAATGTGCGCAAGGCTGCCGCTATTGCATTGGGGGACCTTGATGTGGTCGTAGCTAAAAATACGCTTGCCAAACTGCTGAAGGATCCCCAGCCGCCTGTGGTGGAAGCGGCAATTTACTCCCTTGGAAAGTTAAAGGCGGTAGACGCCGTGGAGCACCTCACAAAAATGCTCGGATCGGATGGCGACCCGCGCAGGGGAATATTGCAGGGGGTCTCCCTTAAGGGCGATGAAGATGGAGGAGCCGCTCCCGTAGCAAACCCGCTGGCCGGTGGCGGGAAGGACAAAAAGAAGGAAACACATTGGAAAGTGCGTAAGGCCGCCGCGCTGGTGCTATGCAAGCTCCAGCCGGACATCGCGGTACTTCCGCTTATGCAAGCGTTGGATATGGATAACGAGCAGGTCAAAGTAGCTTCCATTACCGGGCTGGGAAATATGGAGGCGGAGATTGCCGCTCCAAAGCTGGTGGGGCTTTTGAAGTCGGAATCGTGGGAAGTAAGGAAAGCCGTAGCAACCGCGCTGGGGAAAATAAATTACGCCCCCGCAGTGCCGAACCTTTTGGAACTGATGAAGGACACTCACTTTGCCGTCCGCATAGAGGCGGTGATAGCCATGAACCATATCAAGTCGGAAGATTCCATAGCGGGGTTGTTGCATTCGCTGAAGGAAGACAACAACCACGACGTCAGACGCACCGTAGCGGTAGCGCTGGGCAACATGAAAAATGAAAGCACAATGCCGGGTCTTGCGGTCGCATGCAAGGATGAGGCATGGCAAGTCCGCAAAGCGGCTGTTGCGGCCTTGGGAAACCTGAAGCTTCCCGCAGTAATGCAACCGATAATGGAAGCGCTGGGCGACGAAAGCGATGAGGTTCGCGC
>JAHFEI010000347.1 GCA_023248615.1 Nitrospinales bacterium
AAACAGAATTTGATCGAAGTTGTATATCGCGTCGTTGGTTCCGGCGAAGCGGTATTCCAGCCAGAAAAGGGCGTTGGCCAGCGGCCGGTAGAAGCCCAATGTCAGGCCGATTTGCGCTTCAACACGGCATCCTTCACAGAAGTCGCCCTGAAACATCCGTATGATGCCATCGGGCGCGGTTACCAAGGGGTTATTGTAGATTACCATACGCCCGTCGTAGCTCATTTTGGTGTCAATGCCGTGGCGGAACGTCAGCAGGACGGCTGCAAGAAGCAGAACAAAGAAGATGATGCGGTGCGCGCGGGGGTTGTTCATGGGCCGGCCTGTCCGGGATTGTTCATGGAAGAATGATAGCAGAGCCTATTTATGAGGGGTACAGATTAAAAGCCGGCCCGAGATGACAAGATCAGCGATGCAGGCAAAAAAAAGGCATGGGGCGGAAGCCCCATGCCTTTTAAAAAAGCCAGGTGATTGGCAGATTATTGCATACCGCCAGCGCCGGAATCCCAGCTGAAGAGTTTGCCGGTACCCATCGGGTGGGAGCCGGTTATTGAGAAAACCGCGCCGTTAAGAGTCGGGGTAACCGTTATATTTTTGGTTGCCTTGAAGCCGGCGGAGGTGAGGAGGGTCATATCAGTCGTGTACGCGTTGTAGGCCGCATAGTACGCTTCCATGGCAACGGCCAGGTTGCGAATGTCCGATTCGGCCCCGCTGTCGTTGGCCTGCTTCTTGTAATTGGCGAATTGCGGGATGGCTATCGCGACGAGGATACCGATGATCGCCACGACGACCAGCAGTTCGATAAGGGTAAAGCCCTTCTCGCCCTTCAGGGTTTTCTTAAACATGTTATTACCTCCTAAAAAGTTTATTGTCTGTGGCGTTCTTTTACGCCGTTAAATACTTGCCCAATTGATGGTGCAGGTTTCAGACCAAGATCGAAAACAGCAGTTATCATTCTCAATATATTCAGAATAATACCATATTAATCAGCTTAATAACGAATAAATGTACTTGCCGCCGTGGGACCTATGGGATGGGTAGGCAGCAATTTAAACGGCCCAAAAATTGTCCGACATGACAAAAATTGTCATGCCCTAAACCGCTTTATCACAGAATAAATTCTGTGAAATGAGGAATAAAAAAAGGCATGGGGCGGAAGCCCCATGCCTTTTAAAAAAGCCAGGTGATTGGCAGATTATTGCATACCGCCGGCGCCGGAATTCCAGCTGAAGAGTTTGCCGGTACCCATCGGGTGGGAACCGGTTATTGAGAAAAGTGCGCCGTTAAGAGTCGGGGTGACCGTTATGTTCTTGGTTGCCTTGAAGCCGGCGGAGGTGAGGAGGGTCATATCAGTCGTGTACGCGTTGTAGGCCGCGTAGTACGCTTCCAGGGCAACGGCCAGGTTGCGAATGTCCGATTCGGCCCCGCTGTCGTTGGCCTGCTTCTTGTAATTGGCGAATTGCGGGATGGCTATCGCGACGAGGATACCGATGATCGCCACGACGACCAGCAGTTCGATAAGGGTAAAGCCCTTCTCGCCCTTCAGGGTTTTCTTAAACATGTTATTAACCTCCTAAAAAGTTTATTGCCTTTGGCGTTCTATTACGCCGTTAAATACTTGCCCGAAATTGATGGTGCAGGTTTCAGGCCAAGAATGGGAACCTGCGATAATCACCCTCTATATAGGCGGCATACTATCATAGAAAACAATTTAATATGGAATAAAAAGTCTTTTACACAGGGGTTACAAAGTGTTTTAAAAAACATCAAACTTGTCCCAAAAATTGTCCAATATGACAAAAATTGTCATGCCTTGAACGGGGAAGAAATTGACATGTTATGCCGTCTAGCATAGCATTCCGCGATGGGGAAGCCGTTAGACTGCGATGAACCGGGAAATGCCTATTTAAATTTGATGTCCGGCTTCGGCATGGCTCTGGCTGTGCTTGGCTTCGGCCATTGGTTGCTGCCCCACAACGGCGAACCTTATGAGTGGGCCCAGTACCTGCTTCTCGGAGGTGTTTTCCCCCCGCTTCTTCATGCCGTCCACTTCTCTTTCCGCCACGGGAAGGTGCGCCCGATTTTGGAAATACTGCGGCGGGGTTTGGCATTTGCGGCTTTGGCGTTTTGCGTTTTTGTCACTCCCGGCGGCGATATTCCGCTATTGTGCGGATTTGCGCTGGCGCATTGGTTATTTCTTGGCGGCTCCAGAGCTTTGGCGGCGCATAACCGGGGGAAAATCGGCGTGTCGATATTCGCCCTGGTGGCGGCGTATGCGGCATGGGGATTGTTGGCCAAGTTTCTCTGGTGGCATCCGTTTGGCCGCTTTGTCACCTACGGGCCGCATCAGTTTTTCGCGGCGATTCTGGCTGCGGCTTTCGCCATTTGGTATTGGCCGCATGAGGCGGTCAAGCGCGAAGCCGCCCGTACTCTCCGTTTGCCGCTGGTTTTGGCGGAATTGGCGCTGGTATCGGTGTTGGCGCTGGCCGCATTCAGGGTGCCAGTTCAAATAATAGACAACCACGAAT
>JAHFEI010000348.1 GCA_023248615.1 Nitrospinales bacterium
GCTTCTCTTGCATACTTGCATCAAGATGGCGGTAGATTCCCTGAGTTGCCCCACGCTCCCCGGCGCGGACGGCACCAGCTCCGTGTAAACGGTCTGTATGGAGTCGATAATCACCAGCGCGGGCTTAAGCTCGTTTATCTGCGCGGCAACCATTTCCACGCTGGTTTCCGCATACACCAAAAGCGATGCGGTGTCCACGCCCATCCGGTCGGCGCGCATTTTTATCTGTCCGGGCGATTCTTCGCCGGATACGTACAGCACCTGCCCCTGCGCCGCTACAGTGCCGCACAGTTGTAGCAAAAGGGTGGATTTGCCGATGCCGGGGTCGCCGCCTATAAGCACCAGCGACCCGGGGACTATCCCGCCGCCCAGCACACGATCCATCTCTTCCATGCCGCACGGGATGCGCTTGCCGTCATCCGGTTTTATCCCGGCAATCGGCACAGGCCGCGCCCCGCCTATGTCATCACCGACCGGCCTGCGGTTACGGGCGGTTTCCGTCCTGGCGATTTCCTCCGCCAGCGAATTCCAATCGCCGCAATCTGGGCATTTGCCCACCCACTTTTGCTGGCGCGAGCCGCAACTTTGGCATACGAAAACGCTTTTCGGTTTTTTCATTTGCCCCCTTTCTTCCCGCCAGCGTACATGCCCAAGTGCAACGCCGGGCGGTATATGAAAGGGTACCAGATGAACTGCGGTTTTTTTATAGAGAAAGCAAAGCCGATGTCCAGAGCCAGCCCTTTTGCGGTTGCGGAGATGGCGGCGGCAAGCCCCGGCGCTTTGCCGTAGGCCGCCAGGTCTTCGCCTTTCAGCTTTGATTGCCGGTACACTTCGCCAACGGGCAAAAGCGTTTGGCGCATCACCAATGCCTCGGCGCAGTAAACCGCCTGGACTTTATTTTTTATCATCCATGCAGTGGCGACATCGTTCGCCCTGTCCTGAGGGAACGGGATGCGGATTGCCGCTTCCCTCCTTATCGCGCAGTTATCCATGGAAAAGCAGTCGGCAGTAGCGGCGCCTTTACCGGGGAAACGCCGCCGCAAGTCCTCGATGATGAAGTAATTGCCGCCCGGCGCGGAAATCTCCCTGCCGCCGCTTGCATCGGCAATGCCGGACAACACAGGCTCGCACAGTCGTTTCAGCCAATGGTCGTGCGTGGGGCAAACGCGGTCGGAGGTTATTACCAGCACAGGATTTTCATTTTCGGCCACCAGCGCGTTCAGTATCTGGCCTATGCCGTTTTGCGCCGATACCGCCACCGTCTTCAGGGCGACACAGGCCATGGCCGGAAGCAATTTGGTTTTGCCTTCGTTCTGGTCGATTATCACCAAGTCGAACCCGCCCTCGTGGCGGTGGATGACAGACCATATGTCATCGGTTTCGAAAACGCCATCGGGAGCCAGAACAAACACCAAGAGCGGTTTAGCGGAATTATTGCCAAGCATATTGTACGATTATCTTCCACTTGCGGGCCTGATACAACCTGTGCGTGCCGTAACCGCTTGGCGGAGATGGTGAATCGGCGTAATTGCGCCGCTACAGCCTTGCCTGCTGGATATCCTTCGGATACAGCACCGCCGGGACGTACCAGACATAGCCCAAAAGCAGTAACATTATGGCGACGTTGAGTATGGTCGATACGGCGTGTACCTTACCGAACTCTTTTCTCAGTTCCTCTTTTTTTGTTACGTCCTGTTCGGCATACATCTGCGCCTTTGCTTCCCTGGCCCTAGCCCCTACGCCCATGCCGGAAACAAACGTAAGCGCCGTAGCTACGATAAGGATGGCAAACGGTACCCTGACAGCATGCAGGTAATCGTGCGCGATGAGCCACAGCGTCACAAGAAGGAAAAGCGACGCTATATATCCGATGAAAAAATATTTTGGGAAAAGGTTGCCTACCATCGTCCCAGCCATCTCCCTTGTAAGGATTTTGAAAATGGAGGGAGTTACCACGAACGAAAATAGTATCATTCCGCCAAGCCATACGATAAGCGTGAGCAGGTGCAAATATTTCAGGATGTTCATAATGCCTCCAATAAAAAACGTAGTGCGCCCATTCTAGCAGACGCACTTGGGCTTTGCGAAGGCGGGATATGTCGCTGGGGCGGCGGCGACATTAGCCGCTCCGCGCCGAACCCATCACTATGGCGGCGATATTTTTAAGGTAAAAACGTTCATCCGCATCCAGCGCCAACATATAGCACAGCGGCATAAACAGGGCGCAATATCCCGCGAATACGAACGGCAACGCCCATAGCGGCGGGGTGGCAATAAAGACGGCGCCACACACAGACCCCAAAGCCATCACGGTAACCAGGCTGGCATGAAGCCGGAACGTGCCAGATGTCACTTCCTGCGATACCAGCGCCATAAGCACGGTCACGCCAGCCAACTGGGTCAACGCCGTGGCATACACCGCGCCCATCCATCCCCATTGTTTTATGAAAAAGTAGTCCAGCACAATGTTGGCTATGGCCACTATGGCGGTTGTGCGCGCCTCTACCTCCGGCTTGTTTATCG
>JAHFEI010000349.1 GCA_023248615.1 Nitrospinales bacterium
ATTACCAGGCCGACGATGGGGGAGGGGTTTTCCCGGAGATCGACGGTTCGTACTTTGTCGGCGGGGTTGAGCGGCAGGAGGAACATGGTGTGCCCTTCCTGTTGCACCATTTTTGCCGTGATACCGCCATCGGCCCAAACGGCGTAAATGATTTTCTCGCGCGGGCGGCTTTTATCGATGCCGCGGTCGATTACCACGATATCGCCGCTGGCAAGGTGGGGATACATCGAATCCCCCTCCACGCGGCAGGCGACGAGATCTTTCCTGGAGCCGGCGGTTTTCTTTACGGGGCGCACATGCAGAACCACCCACTCCGCAATTTCCTCCATGGGAATGATCGGTTCCCCGGCCGCGATTTTTCCCTCGATGAGCGGTATCGAAAGGTATTCTTCTTCCGAGAGCCTGTTCGGCGGGAGCGGCGGCAAAATCTCCCATCGCTCTTCGCCGGTGAGAAGCCACTCCATATTTTTACCGGCAAGCGCCGCTATGGCCATCAGGATTTCCGGCGAGGGGATCATCCCCTCCTCGTACCGCTTTACAGTGGTGTGGGTCACCCCCAGTTTTTTACCGAACCCGGAAAGGGTTTTTGTCCCCCGTATTTCCTTGATTCTTCGAGCGACCGCATGTTTGTCAAGTGGTGTGCGCATATGTTCAGCCAATGTCGGCTCCGTCTTTGTCCGTTTTGTGCTCATGCGCACATTATAGTCAGAGGGGGAATTGGCAGTCAAACTGACATCCGTTTTTGTGATGAAAAAATCCCACTTTTGCGGGGATTAAGAGTAGAATTTGCATAGTAGCTGATGGCTCTTGCCGGAGTAGTCTAAGGATGTGTCCGCACTATTTATAAAGTGAAGTCTCCTTTATGCCGATATTAAGATGATAAATTAACTATTTCAAAGATAATGGGATAGTAATTTTTTAGGTTGACAATTTGAGCCTAATTTGATGTAATTTGATGAAATTTAGGGGTAAACTTGGGTAAATGGAAAAATATTACGCTCTATTAAATGTAAATCATGGAGCAGATCTCGCCGAAATAAAAAAGGCGTATCGCCGTGCCGTCCATCTTTATCATCCCGATGCCAATGGCGGCGTGGGTGACCCTGAAAAGTTCAAAGAGGTTGTAAAGGCGTACAATCACGTTTTAAAACACTACAAGTCATTAGGCATCAAGCCGGTATCCAAAAAAAAGAAGGCCTCCGTTCTATTTTATGAAAAGGTGAGCGGCATTTTTGGCGGCAATCAAAAAGAAGCAACCGGTTATGCCAGCAACGCCGAACGGAAACAGCGACGCACCATGCGTAAAGACGAATTCGCCGTTCTCGATCCGTTGTTGTTGAAGCTTTCTTTTGATGAACTGAAACTCCGCTTTGAAGAATCGCAAAACGAATACGTGGTACGGGAAGCAGCCAGGGCGCTTACCCGCTGTTTTGGGGCGGGCGCTTTTCCGGCGCTTTGCGGCCGGCTTCCGGACGCGACCGCCACAGTGGCCGAAGAGATTCTCCATTGCCTGGGACTCATTGGCGACCGGGAATCGATCCTCATCCTGGAAAAATATGTCCGGCACGGCGAGGTGAAGATCGCCTGCGCCGCCGTGCGCTCCCTGCGGAATATCAACCAGGGACTTGCCCGCACCCTGCTGGACAAAATGGCGCGTGAAGGCCGCTCGGTGAAACACTCCATGCTGCATTTCTTCGGCTTTTTAAGCGGCGCCAAGATGCGCGGGCTACTGCGGAGCGGCGCCATCAACCGTTTTGAGGTGGATATCGTCCGCTTTCTGCACATCCACACGCGGCAGCCGATGCCGGTGATCCTGCGGGAACTCGGCTTCGTCATCGCCGAATGAGGGGGTTGGCGGCGCCGGCTGTTTTGGCATCCGCCCTTGCGCCTCATTTTTTCCCCATTCCCGCCTTGACACGGCCGCTTGCCCCGCATAATATGCATCCTTTAATTTAACGTGAAAAAAGTAACTGAATGCGCGGTTTGCGCCTGGCGCGCGGATTGCAAAATAAAATTTTCGTACGAGTCTTCGGGCTTGTACTGCAAGGAATTTACGCGCGACCTCACGCTGGATGCCCCCAAGCGGGACGAATCTGAAAAGCGGGAGAAGCCGGAAAAAAAGTGATCCGGCGGTGTAGCTCAGCTGGTTAGAGCATGCGACTCATATTCGCAGTGTCCGGGGTTCGATTCCCTGCACCGCCACCATAAATAAAAAAAGCCCTTCCGCCCCGGAAGGGCTTTTTTTATTTACGAATGATGGAAAGGGATCAAAAAAGCGGACAGCCGCCTTGGCGGATGTTCCGTCTTTTTGACACGAGCAACGCGAAGTCTAAAGCGATCTATCTATCTATCTGTCGACCCTTCTGAACGCCTTCACCTATCCCACCGTATTCGACGAATAAAGGTAGTGGCTCAGTCTGAAAATATTTCCTCCCCTTCGCCATGGGCGATAAGGGGAGGACGCGCCGTGGGTACCCACGGCGCGGGTGGGGTTTAACCAAACGCCGTTTTTTCATA
>JAHFEI010000350.1 GCA_023248615.1 Nitrospinales bacterium
ACGATGGCCGTGGAACCCGCCGCCATCGCCGCCTGGAGGAACTGCTCGCCCGCCTGTTTCACCAGCGGATGGAGAATCGCCTCCAGTTGCCGCAGTTTAGCTTCATCAAAGAATACTATACCACCCAGTTGAGCACGATTGATGCCGCCTTGTTTATCCTTTACATCCGGGAATAGTTCCGTAATCGGAATAACAGCCTCGCCGCCGGGGGCGAGCAGTGTGTGCACCGTCGCATCCGCATCGAACACGGGTACGCCCGCTTCACGGAAACATTGCGCCGTGAAACTTTTTCCCGCGCCGATGGAGCCTGTAAGTCCGAGGATGAGCATAGGGAAGAAGGGTGTAAGGATATAAGGATATAAGGATATAAGGGTGCAAGTGATGCTTATCTTACACCCTTATATCCTTATATCCTTATATCCTTATATCCTTATATCCTTATACCCTCAATCACAAACTCCCGCATTTCCTGCGTTACTTCCGGCAAGCCGCTGAAATACCTGTCTTCCGGATCGTACCACGCCTTGAAGGCGGGCGCGGCCTGGTGCAGCAACATTCCCAAACCGTCCACGGCGGGAAGTGCCCGCGCGCGGGCAGCTTGCAGCAATGCGGTTTCCTGCGGGTTGGTCACGATGTCATAGACCACCGCATTATTGGGAAGATTGGAAATATCTATCAAAAGCGGCTCATGGCCTTTCATGCCCAGAGATGTCGTATTTACCAGCAAATTCGCTCCCTTCAGCGTGTTTTCCCTGTCCTCCCAATCGGCAATAATTATTTCGCTTACGAAATGATCTACCCCGCTGGAGATCTCTTTCTGGCCGTTTCCGGTATCCCGCTTCAGCATGGCGGTGATGCCCGCGCGGATTTCCTCTTTCAGCCGTTCCGCTTTCTCCCGCGTGCGGTTGATAATCACCAGCTCGCGGAAGGAGAGCGGCGCGCCGAGCAATCCGGCGCAGATAGCCCGCGCCGCGCCGCCAGCTCCCAGTATTACGGCTTTTTTCCCACGGAAATCCCTGTTTTTCGTCTGTTCCTGCAGATGGGTCACGAAACCATACACATCCGTATTGCGACCGTAAAGTTTCCCGTCCTTCACCACCACCGTATTCACTGCGCCGATCATGGATGCCGCTTCATCGAGGAAATCAAGATGCGGGATTATGGTTTCCTTGTGCGGCATGGTAACGCTTACCCCCGCAATGCCGCGTTCCGGAAGGGAGGCGAGGAACGCGCCGAGTTCTTCCGCCGTCACGCGCCACGCCGCATACTCCCCCGGAACGCGATAGCGTTCCAGCCACCAGCCATGTAGTTTTGGCGAAAGCGAATGGGCAATCGGGTCACCGATTACCCCCGCCAGAATCCTGGTCGCCAGAACGGGAGATTCAGTCTCCATCGGTTTTTTCCACGCGCACCGTGCCCCCGTCTTTATATTCCGTATAATACTGCATGATTTTGGCGGTGACTTCCTCCACCGAACGCCTGGTGACATCAATCACCGGCCAGCTATACTGGTTGAATATTTTGCGCGCTTCCAGCACTTCCTCCTTGATGGCATCCATATCCACATAATCCGTGTTGCGGCCTTCATGCAGGGAAACCAGCCGCGATTTCCTTATCTGCAGCAGGCGATCAGGAGTGATGACCAGCCCCACCACCAGCGGTTTTTTCAGCGTATAGAGATTTTCCGGCAGCGGGCAGCCTTTAACGTAAGGCACATTGGCGGCGTTGATGCCGCGATAGGAAAGATACACGCACGTCGGCGTTTTGGAGGTGCGCGATACCCCGACCAGCACGACATCCGCCTCTTCCAGATCGTCCGTATTCTGCCCGTCATCGTGCGCGAGAGTAAAATTGATGGCATCCACCCGCGCAAAATATTCTTCATCCAGCTGATGCTGGCGGCCAGGCGAGGCCTTCGCCTCCACACCCAGGAAGCTGGTCATCTCCCTCATCACGCGGGAAAGCACCGGAACGCAGGGAATACGCAATTTCTGGCAGGCATCCAGCAATATCGCCTGCATTTCCTGATTGATGACGGTATAAAGCACGATGCCGGGATGTTTCTCTATGCCCTCGATAGCGCGCTCCATCTGGCCGCGTGTACGCACCAGTGCCCACATATGTTCCTCCAGTGCCACTTCCTCGAACTGGGACATCACCGAGCGCACCACGGAACTTACCGTTTCCCCGGTGGAATCCGAAACCATATGCAGATGACGGATAATGCTCATACCTGCCTTGTGTATAACCTTGTGGGAAATTCTTTATTATCCGGTGATAACCTATCATGTCATCCACAGGGAATCCCCTTCGGCTTTACTATCCACATTCCCGCTTTTCCTGTCCACAGGCTTTACACAGGGGGATAATGTTTTTCCCGCTTGTGCAAAAGGATACTCGCGGATAAAGTGTGTCCGCTATTTACCAACACATACAATGGGATAAAAAATCCCGTTTTTTGTGAAACGATGGGGATAAAAACGGGGATAATGTTTCATCCGACTTTTCCACCGTAC
>JAHFEI010000061.1 GCA_023248615.1 Nitrospinales bacterium
ACTTGGTCATGTTCGCGGAACTTCACGATGCACCCAAGATGGGTGCAAACAGCCGACATGGCCACGACCTCCTGCTCGCTTTTTCGTACCATCACCGCCGGGTGGTGCTTAAAGTTGAAAAATCGCGCCTCACCGACATGCAGTTCACCCACGTCTATGCTATATGATTCCTTTTTTCCGCCTTGGCTACTGCTCTCTGGCATCAGGTACCGGACAAGGGGGTAAATAACGCCGCCAACTACCGCTAGGGTAGAGCCGATAAACGCGGTTTTTATTATCATACGGCGGGTAAAGTCCTGGTGCTCCCAGCCTTCGTCGGTAAAATCGCTATTGTCATGCTCAGACATATCGGTGCTACCCCTAAGGCGCGGAAGTTTGTTCCGTGCGGTTCATCTCTATTCTCATCTCCGTTGGTTGCACCAACTGCGGCTGGTACAGGTAATCAACCCATGCCGTAACGGTAATGTTGCCCACCGGGCTATTGTAAAATACCATCTGCTCCTTGCGCTTTTCGCCTGGGGCTATCCGGTTGTCCTTCACTATCTGCGTGCCGTTGCCAAGCATTATCTCGCTATCCAGCAGTAGCTCCTTGCCCGAATGGTCGAATATAATTTTTTCAAACGATATGCTCTTCTTCGATATCTTGTTGTCGGCAGTACGAACTTGGCAATAAAGGACCAGCTTGCGGGTCGGTATGCCAGTAGGGACGTAATGGCCGGAGCCGGAGTTTTCCACTTCTAGGTCTACCGTTATCCTGTCCTTGCCCCTGTTTATCGCTTTTATGGAAACATTTATCGCTTTGCGAAGTTGCATGATGGAATGCCCACCTGCCAAGCTGTGGTTGAACAGCACCCTTGGTTTTCCCTTTTCGCCACCCGCCCCCGGAATCGGTTCCGCTGGCATGTGGCATCCTTGGCACGTGATGCCCTTGGCGGCGTACGGGCTGTCTTTCCACTCCGAGTAGGTACCCATTATCTTTATGCCGTTGGCCGTATATTCATGGCACCCTGCGCAAAACTCCGAGTTGCGATGGAGCTGGGAAGCCACGCTGTCGTGATAATCATTCTTCGCCCCACCTCCTGTAGGGCCGCGCATGGTGGAACTTACCTTGAGGTCGAAACGGGTCCCCTTGTCCGGATGCGTATCCGTTACGGAATGGCAAAAGTGGCAGGTTATTCCCTCCTTGGTAGACTCCTTCTTGAGATCGTAATCTCCCGTAACCAGCACGGTAGGCGCATGGCAATTGAGGCAGATTTTTTTCGCCGCGCCGCCAGAGGCCAGGTAAGCCTGCATATACGCTGTTTGGAATATCGGGTCAGTCATAGATTGCGAATGCATGGAATCGGCCCACTTGGCATGGATATCCTTGTGGCACTTGTCGCAAATATCTACAGTGGCAAGCCCGTCCGCCTTATCGCGCGCGAAAACCGGCTGGCAAAGGAGCGCCAGCCCAAATATCGCCAAGCCCATTACGGCAAGTTTGTGGTACATTGAATTCATCCATCTAATTAGAAAACAATGTATTGCCGGATGTCAAACCTATAATGAAAAAGAATTATGACTACTACGAGATATTGGGGGTGGAGAGGACGACAACCCCCGATGAGATAAAGCTTCGCTACCGCAAACTGGCCAAACAGTACCACCCGGACAAAAATCCCGGCAACAAGGAAGCGGAAGAGAAATTCAAGAAAATCAGCGAGGCCTACGCAGTGCTGAGCGACCCGGAAAAAAAGAAGAAGTATGACATGTTCGGCTCGGAAAAATTCCACCAGCAGTACACGCAAGAAGATATTTTCAGGGGAACGAGCATAAACGATATCCTGCGGGACATGGGGTTTGGCGGCGGCATGGGCAATGTCTTCGGCGGATTTGGAGGGTTCGGCGGAGGGGCGGGCGCAGCATCCATGCAGAACCTGGACATCTCCTCCAAAATCACCATCTCGCTGGAGGAATCGGTGCTGGGAGCCGAGAAAAAGGTGTCGTTGCAAGACGGAAAAGGAACGGAAACCATCACGGTTAAAATACCGCCCGGCATAACGGAAGGGGCAAACTTGCGATTGGCCGGGAAGGGGCGCGAGGCGATGCGGAACAAGGGAGACCTCTACCTGGAAGTGCATATAGCCCCGCACCCTACATTGCGGCGCGAGGGAGACGACATCATCGCCCACGCCGAGGTAAATATCTCAACCGCCGTTCTGGGCGGCTCTGCGGAAGTGAACACCGTAGAGGGTGTACGCACCATAAAAATTCCAGCTGGCATCCAACCAGGCCAGAAAATACGGATAAAAGGACATGGAGCAAAGAAACTGAAAGGCGGTGGCTCCGGCGACCTGTACATAGAAATAGGGATGCGGATACCGAAAAACCCAACCACCGCGCAACAAAAACTTCTGGAACAACTAAAAGCCGAGGGATTGTAGCGCCGCCTTCCCCAAAATAACGTCCACCACACGCAAAAAAGTAGTAAAATCGTCCGCAAGGGCGAAGGGGGATTTTCCATGCCGCAAACAAACGTCAGGTGTAAAACTGTAGCAAAAAAAATAACTATGGCTACGCAAATGCCGGAGTGGCGGACGCTTCCTTTCTCCCATCCTGGATATTGCACCACGCGGGAGAGGATAAACAAACAATGACAGGCGGCGGAATGGACGAAAAAGTCCGGCTTTTTTTTGACGGCGTGGCAGATGCGCACAGGATGAAAATAGTAGACCTGCTTCTTGAGAAAGAGATGAACGTATCTCAAATCTGCGCGCATTTCTCCATGAAACAGCCATCCGTAAGCCACCACTTGGCGGTGCTGAAAAAAGGGGGCGTGGTAAAGACACAACGGCGGGGCAAGGAAATTCTTTATTCGATAAACGCGAAATTCATAAGCTCTGTGATGACCTACTACTTTGCCCGCTTCGGCTTTATGGTAAAAGGGGCGGAATAGCGGGAGCTACGGCCCTACCGGTTTCGGTCGGGAATCCGAAATGGCCTAGATGCCTGCTTTCGTAGCATGACTGCGGGAAGGCATATTCAAGAAAAAGCAAGATGCGCTAATGCATGTCTCCCCAATTCGGGCCGTACTCCACCGATACTTTCAGCGGCACGTTTAGGACTACGGCCGATTCCATGGAGCGCCGTATAAGTTCCGTGGTTTTTTCCAGGTCCTTTTCCGGCGTTTCGAATATCAACTCGTCATGCACCTGCAAAAGCATTTTGGTTCCGGTGCCCTCAATCCTGCGGTCTATGTCGAGCATCGCTTTTTTTATCAGGTCGGCGGCAGTGCCTTGCACGACGGTGTTCACCGCCATCCGCTCCGCCATTTCCCGCGCATTGCGGTTGGCGGACGCTATTTCCGGCAATGCCCGCTTGCGCCCAAAGAGCGTCTTTACGGATTTCTCATTGTGCGCCGATTTTATGGTGGCGTCGATAAACGCTTTTACGCCGCTGTAGCGAGCAAAATAGTTGTCTATGTACCCTTGCGCCTCCCTGCGCCCCACGCCCAATTCCTGAGACAGGCCGAACGCCGTCTGCCCGTAGATAATGCCGAAGTTGACCGCCTTGGCCGCACGGCGCATCTGCGAATCCGGCTCGCCCACCATCGCCCCGAAAATCTCTCGCGCCGTACGGGTGTGTACGTCCTCATCGTTTTTAAAAGATTCGACAAGAAGCCTATCGCCGCTTAAGTGCGCCAGCACACGCAGTTCCACTTGTGAGTAATCGGCAGAAACCAACAAGTATCCCTTGGGCGCGTGGAATGCCCGGCGTATTTCCCGCCCCTCCTCGGTGCGTATCGGGATGTTTTGCAGGTTCGGATCGGATGAGCTAAGCCTGCCGGTAGCGGTAGCCACCTGGTTGAACGAGGTATGTATCCTGCCGGTTTGGGGATTCAGCAGTTCCGGCATCGGATCGATGTAGGTGGACTTCAGCTTGGAGAGCGTGCGGTGCCGTAGCACCAGCGCCGGAAGCGGATGCCCCATCGCCAGCGTCTCCAACACAGCCTGGTCGGTGGAACTGCCCGTCTTCGTCTTGCGCACCTTATCAAGCCCCAGCTTGTCGAACAGGATGGCGGAGAGCTGTTTGGGCGAGGCGATATTGAACTCTTCCCCCGCCGCTACATAAACCTGCGCTTCGATTTCGCGCATCTTCTTCTCCAGGTGCACCGAGTACTCTTTCAGCCGCCCGATATCCAGCAGTATCCCGTTTTGCTCCATCTTCGCCAGCACGCTGATAAGCGGTAATTCCAGTTCGTTGTAAAGTTGCTCCAGCCCGCGCATTTTCAGCTCTTCTTTCAACACGGCGACCAGCGAGAAGGTTGCGTCCGCATCCTCTGCGGAATATTCCGCCGCCTTGTCTATCTCCACCTTGTTGAACGGGATTTCCTTCGCCCCCTTCCCCGCGACTTGCGAATACTCGATTGTAGCCATCCCCAGGTATTTTGTAGCGATAACGGAAAGGCCATGCCTGCGTTCTTCCGGCGCGGTTACATACGAAGCGACCATCGTATCGAAGGATGCGGGCCGCAACGCAATCCCCTCGTGGGACAGCACCGTGATGTCGTATTTCATATTCTGCCCGTACTTTCCGATCTCCATGTCTTCGAGTATCGGCTTTAGCATCTCCAGCGCGTCCGCCTTCGCTATCTGTTCCGGTGCGCCTTCGTAATCATGCGCCAGCGGGATGTAGTATGCCTCCCCCTCCTTAAACGAAACGGATATGCCCACAAGCTTTGCGCGCATCGGCTCCGTGGAGGTGGTCTCGGTATCCACCGCAAAATTCCCACAGGATTTCAAGCGCTGGACCAATGCCTTCAGGTCGCCCAGCGACAGGATGGCCTTGTAATCCCTAGCTACCTGCCGCTTCGGCGGGCCTTCGCCCATCTCTTCCAGCAGGCTCTTGAAACCAAGCTTTCCGTAAAGCTCCGCAAGCGCGGCCCTGTCCGGCTCCGTAACATGCCACGACTCGAAATCGTACGCTGTATCCGAACCTGTTTTCACCGTGGCAAGCCGGTAGCACAGCCGCGCAAGCTCTGCGTTTTCCAATAGCGACTCGCGCAGTTTCGGTTTTTTGATGTCGCTGGCATGTTTCAGCAGGTTTTCCAACCCGTGGTATTCGGCGATAAGTGCCTTTGCCGTTTTTTCGCCTATGCCTGGCACACCGGGGATGTTGTCGGATGCATCCCCCATCAGCGCCAACACATCCACCACATACTCCGGGTCGACTCCGAATTTTTCCTTAACGTCCGCCGTGGCGTACCATTTGTCTTTCATAGAATCGAACATCTTTATGTGCGGCCCTACCAACTGCATCAAATCCTTGTCGCCACTGACCACCGTTACGTCGTATCCCTGCTTAACTGCATCCACGGCGGCGCAACCTATCAGGTCGTCCGCCTCTAATCCCACCTGTTTCAGGGCCGGGATGCGGAAAGCCGCGATAAGCTTTTCGATGTACGGTATCTGCTTGGCTAGGTCTTCCGGCATCAATTGGCGATGCTCCTTGTATTTCGGATACATGTCGTGGCGGAATGTCTTCTCCGGCGAATCGAGCGCGATGGCGAGCGCATCCGGCTTTCCCTCCCGGAGTATCTTGCCGAACATGCGCCCAAAACCGTATATGGCGTTTGTTGGGGTGCCGTCCGGCGCGTTCATCTGGTGGCGGATGCCGTAGTAGGCGCGGTAGTAGTACCCGGCGCCGTCGATGATATATAAACGCTTCCGCTTCATTGGTGGATTATATACGGCAAGGGCGGACTTTTCCCTAAGATGTTATCAGAGTGTGCGGCAATTTGGGCGTTACCGCAGTATGGGAGGAAGCTCCAAGCCTTTCTCACGCGCCATACGTCCAACGGTTATCTTGCACCCCATCACCGCAACGGCTCCGTATTTCCCGGCAAGGGCTTGCATCAGCCTATCAAGGTCTTCAATGGAACAATCCGGTTTTTGCAATTTGTCCGCATCATCCAGTCCCATGTCGGTATCCACAAGTATCCCCATCATCCTCTCCTTGCCCAGGATGCCGAACTCGCGCTTAATGACAGCTTCGATAAGGTCGTTGTAGGTAACGGACATCACCACACCTCTTCGCATGCATGGAACACGCCGCGTCCCATCAGAAAAGGTCCCCCCCGCACTCCAAGTTACGCAACACATCAATGTAGTGACGCACATCCTCTTTCCGTATTATCGAGCCGTGTTGTGGCGCGATCATATCTATCTCCAGGCTGTCCAGCTTGTCCATCGTGTGGCGCAATAACCGGTTGGACGGCATGTAATTCTCGTGGAACGCTTTCACAGCCTCTTCGTAATATTCGTTGGCGTAGAGGTTCCAGTCGAAGCTGAACCCGCCGAAGATATCGCCGGAAAAAAGGATTTTTGACTTCTCGTCGTACGTCATGAACGCCCCCGGGAAATGCAGGAACGGCGCAAATATAAACTGTAGCTTCCTCCCGGATTGGAGAGTGAGCCGCCAGTCGTTCGCATCCACCCGGTAGAAGCCGGAGCGGGTGCCGTAATGCGATATCAGCAAGGATGCGCGGGTGTGGGTGCAGATGTTGAAACTTCCACCGGTGCCGGCCACCAACTCCTCGAACCGGGGCAACGCGGCGCAAAGGTCCGGGTCCTGGTGGGTGACGATAACATGTTTTATCCGTTCCAGCCTGGTGGCCTTTATCACTTTCGACAACACGATGGGAAAATGCGGCACCGAGCCTGGGTCGAAAAATACCGTCTCGTCCCCATCGTTTAGTATGTAGGGGTTGCAGCGAAAACCGGCGCTGGCATCATCGAAACCGACCCAGAAAATATCCTTCGCTATCTCTACCGGGTTTGAAAGGTCGGGTTTTGCCATTATATCCACCTCTGTTGTGGGTTTAGCGTTTGGCGTCACTATCGCCAGGGCCTGCCTTGGTGGCAACTTCGTGATACAAAGTCTTAAGCGGAAAAAACGCTATCGCCGCAAATATGGCTAGCAGGATAAGCGCGTGTGGCGAGTGGAACACCTTGCCCAGCGGGTTGTTGACGAGCATCGCCAGCGCATAACCCACGCCTATGACGGCGGCGGCGGCGGGAAACAGCAACGACTCCGCCTTTTGCCACGATGACTGCATCCGGCGTTCCTTTTCAGTTTCGCCCAAAATATTTTTCCCCACAAATCCGGTTATCGTAGCGCTATTTGCCTGCGTTCTTTTCGGCTATCTTGTTCGGCTCGTATATACAATATGGCTCTTCTTCCATGTAGTCGCCGCCCTTCTCGTAAAACGCGCGCGCCCGGCATCCCTCGCAAACTTTCTTGTACTCGCAAATCCCGCATTTGCCTTTCAGCAGGTCGGGGTTGCGCAGGTTGGCAAATACCTCCGAATAATCCCATATTTTTTTAAACTCGTCGCGATGCACGTTGCCCGCCTCCACCGGCAGGTAGCCGCAAGGGAATACCTGCCCCTTGTGCGATATGAAACATATGGCGGAGCCTGCCAGGCACCCTTTGGTCATTGCCGACATGCCGTGAGTTTGCGGGGTTATCTGTATCCCCTCTTCCTTCGCCTTCTGCCGCATGATGCGGAAATAGTGCGGGGCGCATGTGGCTTTCGTCTCTATCTTCTTTTCCTTGCCCACTTCGTAAAACCACGACAGCACATTCTCGTACACCTGCGGATCCAGCATCTGGTCTTCGGCTATCGTAACGCCGCAACCGACAGGCACCAGCATGAATATATGTAGCGCTACCGCCCCCAGGTCTATGGCGTTCTGGTAGATTTCCTTTACCTGGTGTACGTTGTGCTTGGCGATGGTGCAGTTTATCTGCACCGGCATGCCGAGCTTTTGTAGCTCCTTCATGCCCCGTATCGCCATGTCGTACGAGCCGGGAAGCCTGCGGAGGAAATCGTGCGTTTCCCCTATGCCATCCAGCGATATTGAAACGCGCTGTATGCCGGAATCGACGATTTTTCGCGCCATTCCCGCGTCCACCAAAGTACCGTTGGTGGCAAGCGCAACGATAAGCCCCTTGCTTACCGCGTATTTTGCTATGTCGAAAATATCCGGCCTGTACAACGGCTCGCCGCCGGAAAGAACCAGTATCGGTTTGCCCACTTCCAGTAGGCCGTCTATCATCTTGCAGGATTGCTCAAACGTAAGGTCGTCCTTCATCAGCGTTTGCGCCACATCCAACCGCCTGCAGTGTGCGCACGTCAGGTTACACCCTGCGGTGGTTTCCCAAAAAACAAGGCGCAGTTGGTTGGCCTTGTTCACCATGTACTGGTGCGCATGGGCCTTGCCATCCGGACTGTCCTTGATATCCCTATAGACCTCTTTTATCGTCTTGTCGCCCATCGGATGCCCGCCGGGATGGCCGCCATGCCCAATAGGTTTTTTGTCTTCCGTCATGGCTTTGCGATACCCGCCTTCTTGGACAAAAGATATTCGGGAAGCGGGAACTCCTCGCCCTTCGCTTTTAGCGCCGCCTTTTTCGCGTCCGTAAGGCCTATCTCCTCATCGGAAAGGTAGCAGGCGGGATCGGGCGCAAAGGGATCGTTGTATATAGTGTCGGCGCGTACGCGCATGGAGCCGCCACAGGCGTTCAGCCATTTGCAGACGGAGCAACGTCCCTTGATATGGTCGAGCCGGTTCTTCAGCCCCTTCATCAACGGGTCGCTTTGGTCGAGCCATATTTCGCTGAACGGCCTTTCCTTCACGTTGCCGAACGAGTAGTGTTGCCAAAACTGGTCGGCATGCACGTTACCGTAAAAATCAATGTTCGAAAAACTTACGCCGGAAGAGTAGCGTCCGCCGCCGTTCCACTCCAGCATCTTCAGCACTTCCGCCGCCTTTTCCGGGCTTCTCTCAAGCAGTCTCATGTAAAGGTAAACGCCGTCCACGTGGTTATCCACGGTGAGGATATCTTTTTGCAACCCGCGCTTGTGAAAATCGTCCGTGCGGTCGATGATGATATCCATGGCGTGGCGGGACTCCTCGTGAGTAAGGTCTTCGCTGGTCATGCCGCGCCCGCGCCCGGCATAGACAAGGTGATAGAAACAGGCGCGGTTAATCTCTTCGCGCTCTATAAAATCGAATATCTCGTGCAGGTTTTCGTAGTTGTGGCGGGTAAGCGTAAGCCTGAGGCCAACCCGCTGGTCTACCGATACGCAGTTTTTAAAACCAGCCACCGCTTTTTTGAAAGCGCCTGCCTTGCCGCGAAACTTGTCGTTTATCTCCCCTATCCCATCCAGCGAAATGCCTACATACACGAAACCGCTCTCTTTTATCTTCTTGGCGGTATCCAGGTCTATCAGGGTGCCGTTGGTGGAAAGTGTGGAGCGTAGCCCCCGCAACTTCG